>CAMYMX010000084.1 GCA_947259605.1 uncultured Polyangiaceae bacterium
GGCGCGACTCCCATTCGAGCAAATCGAAGAATTCGATCTGCTCATCGGAGGCGCCGGTTCCACCCGCAACCAAGGCGAACGTGCCGGACCGCACCATTGCGAAGAATGCACGGGGTGCTTCGAAGAGGTTGAACGTGACCCGCTCGCAGGAAGAGGGCGCGGCGGCGACGACGCGAAGCAGGCCGGCGCTCGCAGTGGGAACGAACGCTGGCGACGCGCTCAAGAGATCGGTGGTCTCTCCTGCGATTTCGACCCGAATCCGTGTGGGTCGAGTGAACACGCCAAACTCCAGCAGCGCCTCGAAGTCGCCGTCTGTGATTGGATACTCATACGCTTGCGCAGGAAGCTCGCCCTCTTGGATGCCGATTCGGAGCGCCGTGGCATCGGTCCCGGCCGCCGGATTGCCGTTCTGGCCGTCGACGATACGAGCTTGGAAAACGAACCTGGCAACGGACTCCTTGCAGGCAAAGGCCGCCACCAAGAGCAATCCAAGTAAGAGCATTCGGCGGATCACGGCGAGAGGTTGCTTTACCGGTTCGCGACGAGCAAGTAGATCAGCGCAGTGTGGGCAGAACCCCTCGCTTCAATCGATGAGCTTGCCGTAGCGCGACGCCTGCGCGCAGAGCCCGGGTTCGCATGGCTCGATTCGAATCGAACCGAGGCACGCGATGGGCGCTTTTCGTTTCTCGCCGCTTGGCCCGCCGAAGAGATTCGAGTGGAGTTCGGCGCCAAGGCGCCATTTGCTGCGCTTGGGAGGGTGGTTCAACGGTGCGAAGGGGCCATTCCAGACGGGCCAAGGCCAGGCGAAGTGCCGGCCTGGATCGGCTACATCGCCTATGACGCGTACTGGTCGTCACCGGTGCGTGGAGAGCCACGCTTCGATCGGGGCGCAGATCCAATCATGCTCTTTGGGCGCTATCCGGCGCTCGTTGCACTGGACCACGAAAATGGTGAGGCCTGGGTCGTCGGCGACGATCGCAACGCCTGCGCTTTGTTTTGCGCTCGCTTGGACGAATTAGATGACACCGAATCCTCGCCCGCCGAGGTCGGTGCGATCGACGTGGACGACGCGATGGAGCACCGGAAATCAATCGGCAAGGCGCTCGACTACATCGGCATGGGCGAGGTTTACGAGGTCAACGTCGCTAGACGTTGGTCCGCGCCGTTTACAGGCGATGCGCTCGAGCTTTGGCAAGCCATGCGAGTCGCCAGTCGGGTGCCGCTCGGAATGTTTTTCGATGGCGGGGACCATGCGGTGCTCGCCTGCACCATGGAGCGATTCATTCAGTGGGACGCTGGGAGCAGAACGCTCGTCACGCGCCCAATCAAGGGAACGATCCGGCGCGAAACCATCAACGACGGCGCATCGCAACGCCTCCGGGCAGACCCCAAAGAGCAGGCCGAACATTCGATGATCGTCGATCTCATGCGGAACGACCTCGGCCGAGTCGCAGAGGTAGGAACAGTGAAGGTCGAAGAGCCTCTCCTCGTGGAACCGTTTACCGGCCTCTACCATCTGGTGAGCACCGTGAGTTGCACTACGCGACCGGAGGTTTCACTCGAAGCTATTTTGGAAGCGACCTTTCCTCCCGGAAGCGTCACGGGTGCACCAAAAGTTCGTGCGCTTGAAATCATCGAGAAGCTCGAGAAACATCCGCGCGGTGTCTACTGCGGCGCCTTGGGTTTCATCGACCACGATGGCGGGCTATCACTTGCCGTGGCGATTCGCACTGCGACGGTTTCGAGTGGCCGGGTGTACTACTGGGCAGGTGGCGGCATCGTCGAAGCGAGCGATCCTGACCGGGAGGTCGCCGAAACCGAGCTCAAGGCGCAAGTCTTTCTCGATGCTGTAGAATCGCTGCAAGGCGGTGGAAAAGGTGACTGATCCGATCGAAGACATCCTGGATTTCTGGTTCGGCGAGCTCAACGAGCACGGATGTTCGACCCCGGAGCATCGAAAGCGCTGGTGGACGAAGTCCGACGCGTTTGACGAGTCGATCCAACACTATTTCCTCGACGACTATGAAGCCATCGTAGCTGGAGAGAGGGAAGCTTGGCGAAGCACCGCGCGCGGCGCCTTGGCGTACATCATCGTGCTCGATCAGTTTTCGAGAAACACGTTTCGCGGGACCGCGAAGATGTTCGCGGCCGACGAGCTCGCGCGCGAGGTCTGTCGCGAAGGCCTCGATGCCGGCTTCGATGCCGAGCTGTCGTTCGATGAGCGCGTCTTTTTCTATCTACCGCTCGAGCACAGTGAATCGATGGACGACCACGAGCTCTGCCTGGAGCTCTTCGAAAGTCTGCTCGACTCCGCGCCGGAGCTGCTCCAGGCGGATGCGAAGTACTATTTGGACTTCGCATTACAGCACAAGGCGATCATCGAGCGCTTCGGACGCTATCCGCATCGAAACAAGATTCTCGGACGGGCGAGCAGCGACGAAGAAGCCAAGTTCCTGCAAGAGCCAGGCTCCTCGTTCTAGTCCAGCTTCTTCTGGAAGCGCATCGACACGACGACGATCAGGATCAGCGTCAGGCCGGCAAGCCAGATGAGCTCGGCCCGAAGCTCCGCAAATGACGCTCCTTTGAGGACGATGCCGCGAATGACGCGCAGGTAGTGCGTCAACGGCAGGATCGTCGACAACCAGCGCGCAGGCGCGGGCATGGCCTCCCAAGGAAACATGAAGCCCGACAACAGAATATTGGGCAGCAAGAAGAAGAACGACATCTGCATCGCCTGCTGCTGGGTCTTTGCGAGCGTCGAGAAGAACAGGCCTATGGCGAGGCTCGCCGCGATGAAGAACACCGATAGCAAGTAAAGCAGCCCGACCGATCCGACGATCGGCACGTCGAAGACCCACGACCCTACGAGGAGGATCAATGTCATCTGCACGTAGCCGACGCCAATGTACGGCACGATTTTGCCAACGGTCAGCTCCATGCTCCTAATCGGCGACACAATCAATTGTTCCAGCGTCCCGCGCTCGCGTTCGCGGGCAATCGCCATCGCGGTGAACATCACCAGAGTCATCGTGAGGATGACGCCCACCAGACCCGGCACGATGAATACGGCGGTGCGAAGGTCGGGGTTGTACCAAGTCGCGGGCTCCATCGCGATCAGCTGAGAGGCCACTGCGACCGGCTGTCCCAGTCGCTGGAGTCGCTCGACGCTCAGGTCGGACGAGCGCGCGGACGCCAGGGACAAAGCGGTGTTGGTCGCGCTGGCAACGACCTGCGGGTCCGAGCCGTCGACGACCAGCTGAAGTTGAGACCTTCTGCCGGCTTCGACCTCCGCTCCAAAACGCGGTGGCACCACGAGTGCCACCATCGCCTCCCGCGAACGCATGGCGACTCCGATCTGCTCGTAGCTATCGACATGGCCCACGACCGAATAGAAACCGGTCGCCTCCATGCGCCTCACGAACCCCCGCGACTCTGCGGAATGATCTTGGTCGTAAACCACGGTCGCGATGTTTCGGACGTCGGTGTTGATGGCGTAGCCGAACAGGAGCAGCTGGATGATCGGAATACCGAACATCATTCCCATCGTGAGCCGGTCCCGCCGAGCTTGAATCATCTCTTTCCAAGCGATCGAAAGCATGCGGTTCATCGGCCGCCTCCGTTTCGCGCTTCGCTGTGAACCATCGCGACGAACGCATCCTCGACGTTGGGGACGATCTCGCGGGCACCAGCGACACCCGGACCGGCGCCGAGAACCTCTTCGGTGAGTGCGATCGGGTCGACGCCGCCAAGCGTGGCCACTCGAAGGCGGTCCCCAAACGGAGCGACCTCGTCGACCGCTGGGTGCGACTCCAGCAAATCCATGGCCTTGGCCACGTTTGTAGTGGAAACGAGACACACGCGAATTTCGCGGCGTTCGATGACTTCCCCGGGAGTTCCGATGTCGAGAAGCGTGCCCCGAAAGATGAATGCGAGGCGATGGCATCGCTCCGCCTCATCCATGTAGTGAGTGGTCACGATCACGGTCGTGCCCGCTGAAGCGATCCGATGGATGTGGGCCCAGAACTCGCGGCGGCTCACGGGATCGACTCCCGCGGTCGGCTCGTCGAGAAACAAGAGCGGGGGCTGGTGAATGGTCGCGCAGACCAACGCGAGGCGCTGCTTCCAACCCCCGGAGAGCGTGCCGCTGATCTGGGCGCGCCGCTCGCTCAAGCCAGCGCGATCGAGCTCCTCGGGGACGCGCTTGCGGCGCGCTGTTCGACCGAGCCCGTAGATCCCCGCGTAGAAATGCAAGTTCTCTTCGACCGTGAGGTCTTCATAGAGGCTGAAGCGCTGGGTCATGTATCCGATGTTCTGCTTGACGCGCTCCGGCTCCTTCTCGACGTCGAAACCGACGACGGTCGCGCGACCCCCGCTGGGATCGAGAATCCCACAGAGCATCCGGAGCGTCGTCGACTTGCCGGCACCATTGGGGCCCAGCAGGCCGAAAATCTCGCCGCGATGCACGCGAAAGCTCACGTCGCTGACGGCGACGAGCTTGCCAAAGCGACGAGAAAGCCCCTCGGCGACGACGGGATCTTCCACCGCTATTTGCCCTTCAACTCAAACGTTGCGAAGGCGGGCACACCAGCGTGCAGGCGCTCGTCCGGATCGCTGATGCGAACTCGAACGCGAACGACCAAATTGGAGCGCTCCGTGGGCGAAAACAGGAAACGCGGCGTGAATTCCGTGGTTGGTGCAATATGCTCAATCTCCCCATCAAAGAATTCGCCTTCGGCGTCGACACGAATCCGCGCGGGAACGGCGACCGCGAGCCCCGAAAGTTTTTGCTGAGGAACGAACACATCGACATAGGGATGCTTCGTATCGGCGACGGTGACCACGGTGGCTCCGGCAGCTACAACCTCGCCGATCCTCACCGGGACGTCGAGCACGGTCACGCGTTCGGACGCGTGTAAGGTATAGAGGGCCAAGCGCTCTTTCTCGGCGTCGACCGCAGCTTCGGCCGCGGTGACCTCGGCATCGGAGGCGGCGAGCTCCTCGGGCCGGGCGCCTTCGCGCAATTGCTTCAGCCGCTCCTGAAGCATTCGCACCTGTGCCTTGGACTGGGCATAGGCCGCTTCGAGCTCGGAGATGCGCGATCGAGCCGTTGCCGCCTGCTCCGGAAGGTTTCGGTTCCTGTCGAGGTTGGCCCTGGATTCGCGGAGCACCGCGCGAGCGCCATCCAGCTCAGCCATCGTCGAACGGACTTCTTCCACGCGCGGCCCCGCGTAGACCAGCGCGGCATTGGCGCGGGCGCGAGCTAGTTCGGCCTCTCGAGCCAGCAGAATCGGGAGCTCGGCCGTGTTGTCGAGAGCCGCGATCAGCGCCCCGTCTTCGATGAGATCTCCGCGATCAAAGCGAATCTCTCGGAGTTGGCCGCCGACTCGAAAGCCAAGATGGCGATCGTCGTGCTCGATGATCCCCTGGTAGCCGGAAGGCGTGTTGCGTTCAGAGCTGCAGCCCGCCACAGCGACAGCGACAGCGACAATCATGCCCGTCAACGCCCGGACTCTGGGTGCCGCAAAGCTCACGTAAGCGAGGTTAGCAGATTCGGTTGGGTCCGTGGCTCATCGCTTTGCTGAGACTAGCGCTGATTCCACCCTCGGTGTTACAAACCCCGGGGCCTACGGATGTACGAGACCCTAGAAGTCATACTCAACATCTCGATTGCGGTTTTCATTGCCGGTGTCCTCTTCAGCGCTGGCCTGGAGGTGACCGTCGAACAGGTGTTGAGGCCGCTCAGGAACGGTCCGGTCGTGGCGCGAGCGCTGATCGCAAACCTGGTCCTGACGCCACTCTTCGTCTATGCGATGAGTGTCTGGTTCCCGCTGGAGCGTCCCTACATGATCGGCGTTCTGCTCTACGGGTTCTCCGCCGGAGCGCCGTACACGCCGAAGTTGGTTGGGGCAGCAGCCGGCAACGTGCCCAACTCGATTGCGGCAACGATGTTGCTGACCGTCCTCACGATCATCTACATGCCCCTGGTACTGCCATTCCTCATACCCGGGACCCAAATTGGTGTCTGGGCGATCGCTAAACCGCTTCTTCTACAGATGTTCGTGCCCCTGGTGATCGGTCTTGGGATTCGGCATTTCAAAGACGGCCTGGCGGCCAGGATGCTCAAGCCCGCCAATCTCGTCGTCAATCTTTCGCTGATCCTCTTCCTAATCCTTGCGGTCGTGATCCACGGTGACGCCCTATCCGCTACGATCGGCACCGGGGCGATCACCTCGGCCATCGTGCTCACTCTTGCGGCGTTTGGCATCGGCTACCTGCTCGGACCTGGAGGGGAAAAGGGCAAGGTGACCCTCGGACTCATCACTACGGCGCGCAACATCGGTGCCGCAGCAACCATCGCCACGGCGAACTTCAAAGATGATCCGCGCGTGCTGATTACCGTCGCCGTCTGTATGTTCGTCGTATTCGCACTCGCGTTCCCTACGGCAAAGCTCTACTTCAACAAGCGGCTGTCCGTGGACTAGAGAATCGACATGACTGCGCGGGAAGGCGTCTGCGAAATCAGATACAAGAGGGTACAGAGATGAAGTTTCAGAAGCCGATCATTTGGATGAGCGCATTGCTGCTGATGTCCGCCTGCGCCAAAGATGGGTCGACGCCTCCCTCGCAGACTGCACCGGTGGCGCCATCGCCCGGCGAGGCGGCCGCGATTGCGGAAGAGGCGTACATCTACGCGTTCCCGATGATGGAGAACTACCGAACCATGTTCGTCCAAGCCATCGATCGAAGCGCGCCGGGTTACATGGGCGGCTTCAACGAGCTGGTGCACAAGTCCGAGCTACTCGGACCAGAGTTCAAAGACATCGTTCGGCCGAATAACGACACGATGTATTCCTTCGCCTGGCTCGACCTGCGGGCACAGCCGGTCGTCATCACCGTCCCGAAGATTGAAAATCGCTACTATTCCGTACAGCTCGTCGACATGTTCACGCACAACTTCGATTACATCGGAACGCGCGCAACTGGCACCGACGGCGGAAGCTATGTAATTGCGGGCCCGGAGTGGGACGGAACCAAGCCACGTGATGCAAAGGCCGTCTTCCAAAGCGAAAGCAGCTTCGTTTACTGCCTCATTCGAACCGAGGTGAGCGGACCCGACGACGTCGCCGCCGTTGTCGCGCTTCAAGCGCGTTACCGCCTGACCCCATTGAACGTCTTCCTTGGCCGCAAAAGTGCTCCAGTTGCCGCCGGAATCACGTTTCCGACGTACAATCCGACTCGGGCAAAGTCCGCCGCCTTCATCGACCTGCTGAATTTTCTGTTGACTGAAGTCGCAGTCGCGCCCGAGAAGGAGGAGCTCATGGACCGCTTCTCCAAAATCGGGATTCACGCGGGGGCGCTTGGCGCTTCGCGGTCGTTGAGCCCGGAGCTTCGGGATGCACTCGAAAGAGGCGTCGGCCAAGGCATGGTGGCGATTGACAAGGCAGCTTACGACCCGAGCCGGCTGAGAGGCGTTACGGTTCGGAAGCATCATGGCTGGCAAGGACTTGCAGGCATTTTCGGGCCCGGCGAAGTGATGCGGACCAAGTACCTGGCGCGTGCCGTCGCGGCCAAGGTGGGCCTCTATGGGAACGACGTTGAAGAAGCCTATTACCCGATGGCGAATACGGACGGTTCCGGCAATCCGTTCGATGGGTCGAAACACCGATATGTCATGCGCTTCGAAAAGGACGAGCTCCCAGCGGTAAACGCCTTTTGGTCGATGACGATGTACAGCCTGCCGGACCAGCTCATGGTGTCGAACCCGATTGCGCGCTACTCGATCGGCGACCGGAGCAAGCTCGAGTACGGCAAAGACGGCTCGCTCACCATTTACATCCAAAAGGAATCGCCGGGAAAAAACAGATCCAGCAACTGGCTTCCCGCACCCGATGGTGCGTTCTCACTTCAGTTCCGCATGTATCTGCCAAAGCCCGAATCCTTGGACCCGCTCTACTTGCCACCACCAGTCGAGCCCACGAGGTGACCGGCGGCTACTACTTCGACATCCACTGGGGTAAGGGTTCACTCTTGCGGACGAACGAGATCGCATTGGTCCCGGAGCGACCGACCATCACGGCCTCGATCAGCGGAGGATGAGCATCGCTGTTCGCGGCATGCCATTCCACGATGAAATTCGCGCCGGAGCCTCCAGCGACATCATGCCGTTCGACGAGAAACTCGATGGTCTGAAGCGGCCCTAGTTTGATCAAGCGATCGACGAGCTTCTTGGAGAGCTTCCCATGGGTGTCGTAGTACTCGACCGCACTCACATAGACCGGGCGCTTGGGGTCAATGTTTCGAATGCTCAGCGTCGCCTCGAGAAGGTAGGGACGCCCGCCGTCATAGTAGATGTGGGAGTAAACCGGAACGTACGCCGCCTGGTGCACCGGGAGCGAACCGACGGTGATGTCCGCTGCCGCATATGCATCGAGGTTCGGCGGCGTATACGACCGCGGCGTTTCGAACTGCACGCTGTCCTGAATCGCGTCGAGCCGCTGCTCGGTATTGCTTCGACTGCGCGAATAGACGAATGCTATGAAGGCGATGGCGAGCAAAATGAGCACCCGCACGCCATGCTCGGAGAACCACAACAGCCACTCTGGGTATTTCTGATCGGCGCCCACAGATCCACTCCCTCATCGTCGATTTGTCTCGTGTATCGCACTAACGAAGGGCCTTCGGCAAGCGTCGCGTTCGCCATTTGAGGGGGCGCGCATGCGTGTTATGAGGAGAATCTCTCCCGGGTCGTCTAAGGGCAGGACAACAGGCTTTGGACCTGTGAATGGTGGTTCGAATCCACCCCCGGGAACCAGGCTCCATCATGCGAACCATCTCGATTCTCACCGGCTTGCTTCTCGCTGCCACGCTTGGAATGGCCTGCAAGAAGAGTGATGGCTCTCCGAGCACTGCAAGATCAGCATCCGCAGCGCCTGGTTTCGGCTGCGATCATGACTTCAAGTCGAACGCCCTCGCCAAACACAGTTGGCCCTACCCCGCCGACCATCGCGACCTTCGCTGGGGCGACCGGTATCAAAAAGTGCGGCTCAAGCTGAAACCGACGTCGGCCGCGTTCGTAACGGCGACGGTCACGTGGAAATCAGACGAGCTCATCGAGGTGGAAGACAGCGAGGTGCGGATCATCAAGCCGCGGCGCTTGATCGCCAAGCGAGATCTCTACGTGAAGCGCAAGGTTTGGGACCAAGGGATCGAGGTGGAGCGGAAGCTCTTGGCCGTTGCAAAAGGGGAGTTCGGCTCCTTCTTGTTCTACAATTCACGCGGCATGTGCATGGTCGGTACCGAGCAAGGCCCGGGCTGGACTCCGTGCAGCCTCGACGATGCGTTCGAAGGGCTGAGCGAAGAGCAGCCGGAGGCATGCGAGCAGGTCTGGTGGGTCAAGGTTCGAAAAAGCAAGGTCGATCAGGGCTGGATGCCGGTGATGCCTGGCTTCACGAAGCGGGTGCCTCCGCCGACCGGCGCAGCCGAATGAATGTCTCCTGATTGCCCTTCGGGCCGGTGATCACGCTGTCGGCTTCGGCCACCAGCTCGAAGCCGACCCGCTCGGCATCCGCCACCAGGTTCTCGATGGCTTTGCGTCGGTGCTCGGGGTCACGAACCACGCCGCCCTTGCCAACCTTGCCATGGCCGACTTGGAACTGAGGCTTGACGAGTGCGAGGACCTCGCCACCGGCGCACAACAGCTCGCGGGCGGCGGGAAGGAGCTTCTCGAGTCCGATGAACGAAGCGTCGATGACGACGAGGTCAACGGGCTCGGGCAAGTCGGCCGGCTTCAGATGCCGCGCGTTGCAGCGCTCCATGACGACCACACGCTCGTCGTGCCGCAGCTTGTGATGGAGCTGCCCGTATCCCACGTCGATGGCGAAGACCTTGGC
>CAMYMX010000085.1 GCA_947259605.1 uncultured Polyangiaceae bacterium
AGACCGGACACCGGCTCATCGAAACGGTCGAGCGCTTGTCGCTGCCGGTCTACGTCGTCTTCTTTACGCTCGCCGGCGCCAAGCTCCACCTCGACGAGTTGCGTCAGGTCGCCCTATTTGCGATCGCCCTGGTCGCCGTCCGCGGGTTCGCGATCTATTCAGGCACCAAAATTGGCGCCCGAATCGGCAAGGCGGACGAGGCGACCCGGGATTTCGGCTGGATGGGTTTCGTCTCCCAAGCCGGCGTGTCGATCTTGTTAGCCGCCATCATTGGTAATGCATTCGGTGAGCTCGGGCGCTCCCTCGAGACACTGATCATCGGCGGAGTGGCGATCAACGAGCTCGTCGGGCCGGTCATGCTCAAGCTTGGCCTGAGCCTCGCCGGGGAAACTCGGACGAGCCGGAAGTCGATCAGTCCGGCGAGGCACCTGTCGGTGAGGCCGCCTGCAATGCGACGCGAAGGCGAGGATGGCGCGGCCAAACAACTCGAGCCCTGGCCCGAGCACGTCGGCGCGAAGAACCTGTGGGGCGATCCGCTGCAGCTGAAGAGCGCAGAGATCAATAGTCGCGTGCAAGACCTGGGTGGAGACCTACAAAGCATCGTTCGCGAGGTATCGACCGGACCGCTGCGAGATTTCCAGCTCGACGCTGGAAAGTACCTGCGAGATCTCAGACGCGAGTTCCTCCGCCATCACCGGCGCCTGACCGTTCAAGCGCGCGCCGAGGGCGGCACCGAACGGGACGAGCTCGTGACGTTGCTGCGCTCCGCGCAATCCGATTTGGCGGCGCACTGGCGCGGGATCGTCCTCGGAAGGTCGGTCACGCTCGCCAAGCTCACGTGGACGCCCGAAACCATGCTCGAAAACGTCGACGCCCTAGTCGATGAGCTTCCCGTCATCGTCGCAGCGCCCTACGAAGACGTCAGCTACCAGACCAAGGAAGGGGATTCACTATGGAAGCGGCTCCGGCGTGCTCTGCTTCGAATCAGGCAAGGCTGGCGCAAGACCCTCGGGCAGAGCCAGCCAACCCGAGAGGTCCGACTGCGCGCCTTGGGCCGCTTCCATCTATCCTATGATGCGCCCGCCCGGCTCGAGGCCCTCGCGGCGCTGTTCGTCGAAGCCGACCGCCACCTCGCGGCTCGCACACGGAGTCTCTTCGATGGTGTCATTGCCGGTTACGACGACATCGTAGAGATCTCGGCCAACCCCGAGGCCGACCTCGAAGGTCAGTTGGTTCGCCTTCGACACGACCTCGAAGAGGAGCTTGCTCTCGCGCTCGACGAAACCGTCCGAATTACGGGCGACGGCACCCATCGTGCCGCCACCGCCCTCGCGACCGGTTTCGTCGGTTTGAAACAAGACCTGCCGACCTTTGGAACGCTCGACCTGCGCAGCGGGGAGCGGCGCACGAGCCGCCGATTCGCAAATCGCATGCGCGCCATGGAAACGCTTACCAAGGACGTATCGAACCTTCGGAAGGCGAGCTCGGCGGAGTACTCCTCGCTAGCGATGGAGCTCGAGCTGCTCGGGCTGGAAGCACGGATCAAGGATAGCGTCACCGACTACGTTCTGAGGCTGACCAATACGGTCAAGCGCCGTGCGACCTCTCAAGTCGAGCGAGTGAGCGACACGCTTCAACAGGCACTCACCCGGTTGAACGAGGAGCTCGAGAGCGACTACTCCGGAGAGGAACTAGCAGCCGCTCTCCGATCTTCCACTGAGGCGACGAGCAAGGCCGCCGGCGAAGCGGCTCGGGTAACGACCGAGCTCTATGAAGACTTGAGCGACGACACGAAGATTGCCCCACTCCTCGATGCTCTGGTCGATGCCTGCCGAGGGCTGACACCGCGCTACCGAGTGACCGTGGGGCAGCGTCAGACCGGCGAGTGGCGCCTGCCCGCCGCGCTCCCTGAGGTCGAAGTTCCGTTCCGGGAAGTCGTGCTCACTTACATCGACAGCCGTGTGGCCCCGAAGCTCCTCGCCAGCCGACAAGAGTTGGCCGAACGAATCCAGCCATTGGCCAATGTACTCCAAGAGCTGGAGCGCGTCGTCGCGTTCAACGTGGAGTTGGCAACGGCGGAGCTCGAGATCGTCCACGACGAGGCGATTCCCGAAGAGATGCACACGCTGCTTCGAGACATGGTGTACGGACAGCTCGAGCGTAACTACAATTCGCTCGAAGAGATTCGCGCCGAAGCGGCGGGCTGGCCCGCAATCATCGAACACGAGATGCGCGACGCGGCGCTCGGAACGCTGGAAACGCTTCGTGGAGAGCTCGCCGAAGGCTCCTTCAGCAAGTCACGTTTGGAAGCGATGCGCCGCGCCGCGAGTGGACTTCGAATCATGAGCAAGGCGGAACGGTTGCCCCGCATGAAGCGGCTCAAGGCCCAGCTTCGGGGCGGCCTCCGCGCCCTGTTCGGTGAGGAACGGCTCGAGCGTTGGAGCGAGCGCCTTGGTCTGACCCGGGCGTTGCCGACCGAGGACCTATCGGCAGGGACTTTCGCCGCGCTCGAAGTGGGGACCGACCTACCGCTGGTCTACCGGCGCCTTTTTGCCGCCGACACCATGGAGGCCGGCGATGTGCTCACTGGACGCGACCAGGAAATTCGCCGCGCGGAATCGATACTTTCGAGCGAGATCAAAGGGCGCCTACGCTCTGTTGCGCTGATCGGTGTCGATGGCGTCGGAAAGGCAGCGGTGTCCAGCGCGATCGTGCGAAGCCGTCGTTGGAAGAACGTGAAGCGCGTGGTCTTCACGGCACCGGTCACGGTCGCGGATGTCGACGCGATCTTCCAAGACTCTCCCGAAGGCCAGCTCGTGGTGGTCGACGGGCTCCACTGGATGCTGTCGATGGCACCAGGAGGCTTTGCCCCGCTGCGACGATTCGTGAAGGGGATTATCGAAGAGGGGGGACGGCGGCGTTGGCTCGCGCACGGGGCAGTGCTTTTTTGGAACTTCGCCTCTACCGTAGCGCCACTGCGCGACGCCTTCCCGGAAGTGATTCGGCTCGACCCCTTGAGGGAGGACGAGCTGCAAGCCGCGGTCATCGCGAGGCATCGATTGAGCGGCTTTGAACACTCTTTCGACCGCGGGGACGGCTCGCCGATCGAGGGCCTGTTCGCCAGAAGCGCCACGCGGATTCGGCGACCCTACGATCAGTACTTTCATGAGCTCCACCAAGCGACCGGCGGCCTCGTGCGCGATGCGCTTCGGCTTTGGCTCGCTTCCATTCGAGAAATCCAGGACGACATCGTGCACGTCGGGCCCATCCCGGCTTCTTCGTACACGCGGGTCAGGCGGCTCCCGGACGACATCGTGGTCAACCTCTATCAGATCGCCCGCGAGGGCTGGATGGACGCCGCTGGTCAGGCGAGATTGTTTAGGCTCGACGTGAACACCGCGCAGGCGCAGCTCAGCAGGTTGGCGCACCTGGGTTTGCTCGACGAGAGCGAGGGTACGTTCGTGATCGCAGTGCACCTCCGAGGGGTGCTCGGTCGCATCTTCGCAGAACGGGGCTGGGTGCTGTGATTTCGAAGCTCCGATACTACGGCTCGTCATTGTTGCTCGCCCTGCTGATCGCGGCACCGGCCACAGCGCAGCCTCTTGACGACAGCAACGAAACGAGCAGTCAGCCGGACTCCCAAACCGGGGCACCGCAGGCGCAAAGTCCTACCGACCCGTCTTTGCAAGAGCCGACGCGCTGGATCACCAGGCGTCCATCGGATCCGGCTCCGGACCGTGAGGCGCGCCCGGCAGGCGAACGGAGCCCGGTGCTGAGCCTATTTCTCTGGTTGCTGGCCGTGGGCCTGGTCCTCTTCATCCTGGAGCGCGCGCGCCTTTGGATTACCAAGAACGTTCCGCTGCGCAGTGCGCTGGGCGCGCTGGTATTCGTCCTCCGTATCGCGGCCTTCTCTTTGCTCGTGGCGATCATTTTCGCCTTGGTTCCGAGCGATCAAAACTGGATTTTGGGGGCGCTGGCAGTGCTTGCGCTCGTCGTCGGCTGGTCTGTTCGCGATCTGTTTGCAGACCTGGTCGCCGGCGTGATCCTGGCTGCCGAGCGCCGCGTGAAAAAGGGGATGTGGGTTTCCGGCGACGGCTTTCAAGGGACGGTCGAAGGTCGATCGCTTCGCGCGACCTGGCTGCGTGACGGCCAGGGCCACCGCATCGCGGTCCCCAATCGCGCGATGGTGGGCGCGCCAATGGTGTATGACGCCGGCGCGGATGCCGAGCACGAGGTGGTGGTGCGGCTCGAAGGCTACCGCGACGCTGGCAAGGTGCGGATGGCTCTGACCGACGCGATCCTCAGCTCGCCTTGGGTGCTCGCCGGCGCCACGCCGGTGGTTCTGCGCGATCCAGCAGACCCGATCGTCTGGCGTGTTCGAACGAAACTGCTCGAGCCTCGCTTTTCAGTTCACTTCGAAGGTGAGTTGCTCGAGCGCGTCGAGGACTTGCTACGGTACGAACCCGTGGCCGAGGATCAAGAGCCCGCCCAGGCCGTGAGCGAGCCCGTCGCCGAGATCGAAGTCGACGATTGATCGAGAATGGATCACGCGATCCAATCACGAAGCTCGCCGCTGACCACCCGCGGAGCCTGCTGAAGCTCTTCGATCGTCTTTGCGCCACAGAGCAACATAATTGAACGCAGCTCGCGCTCGATGCGCTGCAGGAACGAGCGGGCGCCGTCAACGCCGCCTTCGAGAAAGGCTTGATACACGTTGCGCGCGATCCCCGCGCAGCTTGCGCCCAGGGCAATGGCGCGCGCGACGTCCATGCCGGTTCGGATGCCGCCCGTGGCAATCGTGGTCATCCCAGCCTCGACGCAGTATCGGACCGAGGCCGCCGTCGGAACACCCCAATCCCAGAGCGCCTCCCCAAGAGCTCGGCCGTCGGCGTCCGCACGCAAGGTCTCGACCCCTACCCAAGAGGTCCCGCCCGCTCCGGAGGTATCCGCGTGGCGAATGCCAATCGCCCGTAGTCGAGCCGCGACCTCGCGGCTGATCCCGCTGCCGGTTTCTTTGGCGATGACGGGCACGCCGAGCTCGGCCCAAAGCCGCTGGAAGGTCTCGAGGCCCCTGCTGAAGTCTCGGTCGCCTTCGGGCTGAACCAGCTCCATGGCGGGGTTCATGTGCACGCACAGAGCGTCGGCGCCGACTTTGGCAAGCATTTCGGCGATCTCCTCGGTCGATAGATCGCGGGCTTGAACTACCCCAACGTTGCCGAAGAGCAGCGCATCGGGCGCATGCCTGCGCACCTGGTAGGTCCAACTCGTCTCCGGCCTTTTCTGCATGGCGCGCTGACTTCCCAAGCCGAACGCATAGCCGAGCTCGTCGGCGATCGAAGCGAGCGCCTGGTTGATCTCGGCGGCGCGCGCATGGCCGCCGGTCATCGCAGCAATCAAGAGCGGGGCGCGGAGCTCCTTCCCAAGCAATCGGACCCTAGTATCGATCGAGTCGAAGCTGGTTTCGGGGAGTGACTGGTGCACGAGCCGAACGCATTCGAGAAGCGTCGTACGTTGCCGAAATGCGACCTCGTCGGTCGCGCACAGATCTAGATGATCGGCCTTTCTCTGCTCAATGTCTGCGCTCATCGCATTGCTTGCTCGGCGGCGTCTCGCCGTGTACGTAGCTCGCAATAAGGACATGGACACCGTGGCGCAAGGGCAAATGGAACTCGAGTCGTGGATGGGAGGGATTCGACAGCAGGTCGATGCCATCCTCGAAAGGTTTTTCGAGGCGAAGTGCGAAGAAGCGAGGCTGCTTTCCCCGAAGGCGATCGAGCTGGTCTCCGAGGTTCGCGACCTCACGATGCGTGGAGGAAAGCGGCTCAGACCGATTGTGACGGCTGCCGCATACAGAGCAGCGAGCGGATCGAGCGACCTCGGTGCCACGTTCGAGGTTGGTGCGGCGCTGGAGCTGCTGCAGACCTATCTGCTGATTCACGACGACTGGATGGACGAAGACCGCGAACGACGCGGCGGTCCAGCTGTCCACTACGCGTTCCAGAAGAAACACGGAAACGAGCACCTCGGCGCGAGCCTGGGAATCCTCGCAGGAGACTTGGCTTCGACCTTCGGATGGGAGCTCTTGCTCGAAGGTCGCTTTCCTGAGGGAAGACAGGAAGAAGGCTGTTCGCTCTTCGTGAGAATCCAAAAGGAAGTTTTTGCGGGGCAGCAGCTAGACCTCATGACCGACGGGAACGTCGAGCGTATGCACGACTTGAAGACCGGCAGTTACACGACGCGTGGGCCCGCTGAGCTCGGGGGCATCCTCGCCGACGCCGACGCCGCAGGGATGCGCGCGCTCCGCGACTGGTCGGCACCGCTCGGGGTCGCGTTTCAACTTCGCGATGACCTGCTCGGGACTTTTGGAAGCGCGCTTCAGACAGGAAAGCCGGGCGACGATCTGCGGCACGGAAAGCACAACGCCGTCGTTGCGGCGTTTCGTAGACTCGAACCGAGCAGCGCACACCGAGCCTTGCTGCAAAGTGTTTGGGGTCGGGCTGACGCAAGTGACGAGGAAATCGCGGCGGCGGCGGCAGTGCTCGGCCAGGCGAGGGCCGAGGTCGAGGCTCGGCTCGGCTTCCTTGCCGACGAAGCCCGGAGCGCGCTCGCCGCCAGCCCATTTGACGAAAGAGGCAAGCAAATTTTAGAAGAAGTCACGCGGCAGCTCACCGACCGAGGGAGCTGATGGGCTTCGGGAGAGGCAAGGTCATCCTGCTCGGCGAGCATGCCGTCGTTTATGGTTGTCCGGCGATCGCGGTGGGCATCGAGCGGGGCGTCACCGCCGAGGCAACCGCAGGCGAGCGCAACGTCTTACGGCTCTCGCCCTGGGGCCTGGCGCTCGAGCCGGACCCCTCGGGAAGCGAGCCTCTGGAGCGCGCCTTTGCGGCAGCACTAGCGCTCTACCGCGAGCGTCCCCCGCTCGAGGTGAGCGGGCAGGTCGAGCTTCCTGCCGGAGCTGGGCTCGGCTGTTCCGCGGCGATCGGGGTGGCTGTGCTCGACGCGATCGATGAAGCGCTGAGCATCAAGCGGTCTCGAACGGAGTTGGGAGAGGCGGCACTCGTCTGGGAGAGGATCTTTCACGGCAATCCATCGGGGATCGACAACGCAATGTCGTCGATCGGAGGCGTGGCGCTCTATCGCAGAGGAGATCCGCTGCAGCCGCTGCGGTCGAACAAGCCGCTTCACTTGGTCATCGGCTACAGCGGCGAGTTGTCGAGCACGAAAGAAATGGTCGCGTCTGTGGCGCGGCAGCTCGAGGACGACCCCAAGCGCGTGAACGAGGCTTTCGATGCGATCGAGGTGCTGGTGCGCAATGCGAAGCTCGCGATCGAGGCTGGTGATCACATCGCGCTTGGGCAACTGATCGATTTGAATCACACGATCCTCAGCTCCCTGATGCTCTGCACGAGCAAGCTCGATGAAATGTGTCAGGCCGCGAGAGCAGCAGGGGCCCTAGGCGCGAAGATGACGGGGGCAGGCGGTGGCGGCTGCATGTTCGCGCTGGCGCCAACGCACGACCACGCGCTGCGCCTTTGCGAGGTGCTCGGGCCAGACTCGTTCGTGGCGGAGGTGAGCGCGTGAGCGGGCCAACCATGGAAGCAAGCGCCCGCGCCTGCGCCAACATTGCGCTCGCCAAGTACTGGGGGAAAGCAGACGTGAAGCGAAACATCCCGGCGGTTCCGAGCATCTCGCTCACGCTCGACCAGCTCGTGACCGAAACGCGCGTTCGCTTCGATCCCTCGCTTTCCTCGGACCTGGTGAGGCTCGATGGAAGGCGTGCAACGAAGGCCGAGGCCGATCGGGTCGTAGCGATGCTCGACCGCGTTCGCAGGGAGGCGCGGCTACGGGCGAGGGCGCAGGTCAGCAGCCACAATCACTTTCCGACGGCCGCCGGGCTCGCGTCGAGCGCCTCCGGCTTCGCCGCGCTTGCGGCCTCGGTCTCAGCGGCAGCCGGAATCCGATTCAATGCACGTCGGCTCAGCGCTTTGGCTCGGGCTTCGAGTGCGTCCGCCGCTCGCTCGATCTACGGTGGGTTCGTCGAGCTGCCCGCGGGCAGCCGAGGCGATACCGAGCTTGCAGCCAGGCCGATTGCGCCTCCCGGGCATTGGAACCTTAGGTTGGTCGTTGCGCTGACCGATCCCGGCAAGAAGAAGGTCGGGTCCACCGAGGGGATGGAGCGCTCACGAAAGACCTCGCCGTACTATGAAGCCTGGCTCGAACAGGCGCCCAAATGGTCACGCAAGATCAAACGTGCGATCAAGGAGCGCGACCTGGACACCCTTGGCGAGGCGATGGAGCAGAGCACGCTCGCGTTTCATTGCTGCGCGATCACGTCCGCACCACCGATTTTCTACTGGGCACCCGCGACCCTGTCCGCCCTCGCCACCGTGCGCGGGCTTCGGGAACGCGGTGTTTCGGTTTGGGCGACGATGGACGCCGGGCCACACGTGAAGGCGCTTTGCGGAGTCGGTGATGCGAGCCGTGTTCGCCAGGCACTCGACCGAACGCAGGGCGTGACACGAACTTGGGTCGCCAAGCCAGGGCCCGATGTCGAGGTGCATCGGTGAAGACGACGGGCGCCAACGCCCCGGGCAAAGCGCTCCTTTGTGGCGAGTATGCGGTACTGGAGGGCGCGCCGGCAGTAGTCGCGGCCGTCAACCGACGCGTGAAGGTCGCTTGGACGGAAGAGCGCATCGCGATGTCCCCAGAGGTCGAGGCGACGCTTCGGCGGGCTCAGGCGGAGGTCGGACCTGCAGGTCGCTCGCTGCGCGTGGACGCGAGCGAGCTGTATCAGGATCGCATCAAGCTAGGCCTCGGCTCATCCGCTGCCGCCGCCGCCGCAGCGGCCGGCGCCGTATTCGCCTCCCACGGACACGACCTCGAGGATCGAAGCACGCTGCAGCGACTGTTCGCCTGCGCACTCGAAGGCCATGCCTCCATCGCTCCTCAGGGCAGCGGCGTCGACGTTGCAGCCTCGACCTTTGGAGGTTTTCTCCGCTTCGAGCGCAACGACGAACAGGTGAACACGCGCAGACTCGAGGTGCCGAACGAGCTGCACATCCGCTTGATCTGGACGGGTCAAGCCGCGCGGACGAGTGAGCTGGTGAAAAAGGTGAAAGAGCTCCGGCGCAACGACTCGACTCGGTACTGCGCTTGCATGGAGCGGCTGGTCGAGCTCTCAGCGCGTTTTGCTTCCGCCTTCGATACTGGAAACGCGCCGGGCGTGGTTGAAGAGAGCGCGGCGTACTGCGCGGCCATGAAAGTGCTGGGAGACGCAGCGGGGGCGCCGATCCTCGAAGAGCGCCTCGAGCGCGCCGCGGAGCTTGCCGCCCGGTTTTCGGGGAGTGCAAAGCCATGCGGCGCAGGCGGTGGAGACGTCGCGATCGCGTTCTTCCTCGAGCTGACGGCCGCTGAGCGCTTTGAGCTGGCCTGCAAAGACGAAGGGTTGCATCCTATCGACGTCTCTTGGGGCGCACGAGGCGTGCAGGCCTGTTGACGGGAGCAAGCTCCAGATGCTGATCAATCTCTACATCCTCTCGCTCGTGCTTGGAGCCGTGCTGCTCGGCGCCTCGCTCTTTCTCGGCGAAAAACGCGTGGACGCCGACGACCAGACGCGAGCGCACGACGATACGACCCGTGCAAGTCAGTTCGGGCAGCTCGACGGCGTGGCGGGCGGCGATTACTTCGCGCGAACCGTGCGATCGCGCCGGTTTTGGACCTTCTTCGTTTCGTTCTTTGGCATGGCCGGGCTCATTCTCGATGGGCTCGACCTGATGACCCCTCTGGTCGCACTCATCGTGGCGGTCGCAGTCGGCGCGGTTGCCGGCGCTGGAGCTTCGGCAGCGATGCGCATTGCCTCCAGCTGAGCCTGAGCCTCAGCTCGGGTAA
>CAMYMX010000086.1 GCA_947259605.1 uncultured Polyangiaceae bacterium
CACCGAAGTGGACACCGTTGCCGGCCAAGCGGCCGAAAACCGTCCAGCGGTACGACCTAAGTTTTCGGAATCATTGGGTGGGCCATCCTGGACTCGAACCAGGAGCCAATGGATTAAGAATCCACTGCTCTACCACTTGAGCTAATGGCCCGATTTGCCGCGTTGCTGCGGCACACCCGGAAGGATTCGAACCTTCGACCTACGGATTCGAAGTCCGGCGCTCTATCCAGCTGAGCTACGGGTGCTTTGCGCGCCAAATGACGCGCGGTGTTCAAAGATTGTTTCAAAGAGTGGGGTGAGTGACGGGAATTGAACCCGCGACACCCGGAGCCACAATCCAGTGCTCTACCACTGAGCTACACCCACCAAAGGGGCCGGAGTCTAGCGTCACTTTCCGGGCAGGCAAGGCTAGATGCAGCGGCCTTTTTCGTAATGCCTTCGGGCCCATTCGGCCATGGCGATGCCCGCGGCGACGCTGATGGGGTAGCTGTGGTTGATGCCGAACATGGGGATGGCGACGACCTGCTTGGCGGCCTCCAAAATGGCCGGGGAGCAGCCGTCGTCTTCGTTGCCGAACACCAGCACGGCGTTGTCGGGGAGCTCGGCTTCCCAGAGGCCGACGCCGGCTTCGTCCTTTTCGAACACGACCAGCGGCCAACCTTCTTTTTCCGCGACGTCGAGGAAGTTTCGTTCGCTCGGGAGCTCGACGATGTTTTCGTAGCGCTGCATGCCCATGGCCGCGCGCTCGTACCAGGGCTCGGTGCCGATCAAGATGATTTCCTTGACGAGGAACGAGTGGGCCGTGCGGACGATGGAACCGATGTTGAAAGGGTTTTTGGCGCGGTCGATGGCGATGCGGAACGGATGCCGGATGCGGTCGAGCTCGCGCCGAATCTCGGCGCGAGGCATCTCAAATGAAGGCACACGTGCCATCTACTTCCACTTGATGGAGCAGCCCATCGACGGCACGTGCTCGAAGTCGACAGCGTGACCTTCCAAGGCCGCATCGAGGACGGCGCGAAGGTCGCGGCGGGTGACCGCTTCGGGCTTCTGCCAGTTGTCGTCGATGCGGCCGTTGTAAATGAGCTTGCGGTCGCGGTCGAAGACGAAGAGGTCGGGGGTGCAGGCGGCGTCGTAGTCGCGTGCGACGCGTTGTGATGCGTCGTAGAGGTACGGAAAGGTGAAGCCCTTCTCGGCCGCCCGCTTCTTCATGTTGTCGAAGGAGTCGGCTGGGTAGTTGTCGGCGTCGTTCGGGTTGATGGCAACCAATCGCACGCCTTTTTCGCCGTAGTCGGCTTGGATTTCGAGGAGCCTGTCTTCGCTGGCGATGGCGTACGGGCAGTGGTTGCAGGTGAAGACCACGACCAGGAGCTTGGCGTCCTCAAAGGAGTCGAGCGACCAGGTTTTGCCGTCGACGCCGGGCAGTGAAAACGGCGGCGCGGCGGTGCCAACCGCCATCCCTTTGGAGTGCATGAGAGCCATGGCTACCCTGTAGTGCCGGCTGCCGGCCCATGCCAGTGGACCGGGTGGGCATGCTAGCTTGATGAGGACGATGGTCGAAGGGGAGCTAGCTCAGGATCCGTTGGTCGGCGCGACGCTGGGTGGGCTCTACCATGTGCAGCGCCTGATTGGGGTCGGCGGCATGGGGCGGGTCTACGAGGCGACGCACACCCACCTCGGCAAGGCCTACGCGGTGAAAGTCCTGCCCGAAGGGCGGGCCGACAAGCCGTCGGCGGTCGAGCGCTTCCTCCGGGAAGCCAAGTCGGCCACTAAAATCGACCACGAGCACATCGTTAAAGTGGTCAACTGCGACACCGACGAGGAGCACCGGCTTTTCATCGTGATGGAGCTGCTCGATGGCGAGAACCTCGGCGACCGGCTCCAGCGGGGCGCCCTACCCGTCGACGAGGCGGTCGACATCGCGCGGCAGACCGGGGAAGCCCTTCAAGCGGCCCACGACGCGGGCATCGTGCACCGCGACCTGAAGCCCGAGAACATCTTCCTCACGCAAAAGCACGGCAAGAACTTCGTGAAGGTGCTCGACTTTGGGATTTCGAAAATCAAAACGCCGGACCACGGCGACCCGAAGCTGACGGCGACCGACCAAATCATCGGGACGCCGCTCTACATTTCGCCGGAGCTCGCGCGCGGGATGGCGGTGGTCGACCACCGGACGGACGTGTACGCGCTCGGGGTGATTTTGTACGAGATGCTCACCGGGTCGCCGCCGTTCACGGGGCAGAATCACTTTCAACTGCTCTACAAGCACGGGAACGAAGCGCCGGACCCGCCCTCGCAGCGGAGCAAGAAGGCGAGCATTCCGCCGCACGTCGAAACAGCGGTGCTGCGCGCGATGGAGAAAGAACCGGCGGACCGCTTCGACACGATGAACGCGTTTTGCGCTGCGCTGCGTGGGCCGACGGTGCCGCGGCGGGCGCGAACGTTCGGGCTGCCTTTGCTCGGGGCAGCGTTGGTGGCTGGGGTGGCGTTCCTTTTGTGGCCGACCCGCGCGCCGGTGGAGTCGGCCGAGCCGGCTGAGCCGGTGACTGCGCCGCCCGCTGTGACAAAAAAGTCCGACGGCCCCGCAGAAACTTCTGCGATCGACGCGGTCGCGCGGCCGGTGACGCTTGCGCTCGACTCGCGCCCGGCGGGCGCGTTTGTCGCGGTAAACGGCGAGAAACGGGGCCGGACGCCGGTCGAGGTGGAGCTCGAGCCGGGGCTGGAGGCGACGGTACGGTTTTCGCTTCCCGGGTATCGGAGCCAGGAGCGCCGCGTCGTCCCTAATAAGGACGATGCGCTCGTGGTTCGCTTGAAAAAGAAAACCCGCCCCAGGCCTTCACCGATTAAGACAGACTTCTAGCCAGTGCTTGCTCGACTCCTGCCCGTGCTCACCGCCCTCCTCGTGGCGAGCCCTTCTGCCACGGCTGCCCAGAGCAGCTCGGAGAACGCCGAGGCACGCGTGTACTTCGAAGAAGGCAATCGACTGTTCGAGCAGGCGAACCGCGCGCGCGCAGGGCAGCGCACCGAGCTTTTGCAGCGCTCGCTCGAAGCGTACGTCGACAGCCTGCGCATCGTGCGAAGCCGAAATGCGCTCTTCAATGCGGCCATCGTGCTCGGGGAGCTCGGGCGCAACGACGAAGCGTTCAACTACTTCGGCGAGTACCTGGCGATTGAGGGTCTGACCGCGGCCGACCGGGAGAACGCGACCGCGCGGCGCGATGCGCTTCGTAGCGAGGTGGCGGTGCTTCAAGTGACCTCGGAGCCCGGGGGCGCCTTGCTTTGGGTCGACCGGAAGGACTTGGCGCCTCGTGGGGAGACGCCCATCGAGCTGGCGTTGCCGCCGGGCGAGCATCGGGCGTTCGTCGAAAAAGAGGGGTTCGAACCGGTCGAGCGGACGCAGACGATGGTGCGTGGGGTGACGACGGTGTTGTCGCTTGCGCTCTTGCCGGTGGCGGTGGCGCCGGTCGAACCGGAGCCGGTGCCCGAGCCGGTGGCTGAGCCTTCGCGTCCGCGGCTTCGTAATGCGGCCATCGGGACGGCGGCGAGCACGCTCGCAGCGGCAGGCGTCGCCATTGGGCTTTCCGTCCATGCGCGGACGCTGCGAGACGACTACAACCAGGCCGCGGCGCAGTCCCGACTCACCGGCGACCCGGCCGACTACCAACGGGCGCTGGACCTCGCCGACCAGACCGACCGCTACAACTTGGCCGCGGACGTGCTTTGGGGGACGACGATCGGCCTCGGCATCAGCGCGATTGTGCTCTACGGGGTGCACCGCAAAAAGCAGAAGCGCGAAGCGCCTGACGTGGCCGTGTCGGTGTCGAGGCACGGTGGCTTCGCGTCGATTCGGATGCAGATTGGGGCGCGGCCGTGAGTCGCGGGCTCGTCGCTGTGCTCGTGCCGCTCGTGCTGCCGTGGATAGCGCTGGCCGGCGGCTGCTCTTGGCTGAACGCGCCGGAGCGCAATCTCACGCCCCCAGGCACCGGCGGCGACGGCATCGAGCTGTTCTGTGACGACATGCTCGATGACGACCACGACCTGGCGTTCGACTGCGACGACACGGACTGCGCACAGGAGCCGGCCTGCTGCGAGCTTCGCCGCACGACGCTCAGCGAGGATTGGACCGCTGCCAATCTCGGCAACGATTGGGTGTTCACGCCGACCGGCGGCGGGGCGTGGGGGCCGCTTCGGCCTTCGATGAATGGCGCAACGTTTGTCGGTGGCTTCCTTCCCGATGACTCGCCGCACGCACTCTTGAGCAAAGATTGTGTCTCGCTCGGGCTTGGGGGTTGGGTGAGCACGACGCTGCGAACGACCGACGCGACGGGCTGCGCGCCCGACTCGGAGTGCGAACGCTACGGCGGCCTCGTGCTGACGGTGGCCGATGATTCGGCGGTGGGCAGCAATCTTCAAGACGAGCTTGCAGTGACGCTTCACGCCGGCGGCCTCGTGCTGGTGACCCAGGCCGACGTCGAAGTGGCGCGCACGACGGTGGGCGTCGACGCAACCATCGAAGTCGAAGTCGAGCTGCGACCGAAGCTCAACGACGAGAACCTACCCATCCTGAATGCACAGGTGACGGTGGAGGGCACCCCGATTCTCGAGGACTTCACCGTCGTGGCCATTTCAAACCTGCTCAGCGAAGGGGGCTGCGCCGAGATTCCGGGCCTTCGAGTGGCGGCGCAGGGCCGCGGCGACGGCGTGTATGTAGGGCCACTCGAAACCGCGAAGCAGGACTGTGCCAATCCGGGCCAGTTCGATGAACAAAGTGCAATCTTGACCGGGTCGGGCCTGGAACTTAACCCTTCATGGGTGTCGGCGTACGTGGGTTCGCCCGCGTTGGCCAGCTCACGAAACTCGATTTCGGACGTCCAGTGGGACTTGATGCTGGAGGCGAGCAACGATCCGCCCGAGCTCGAACCGACGACGCACATTGGCTACGCGCTGGGGCATGTGCGAGTGGCGACGGACGAAGGGAGCGACTGGCCGCTGGACGGCTGGACCATCAGCGAATCGCCCAAGGTGGGGGACGAACCGCCGTCCTGTTTGGATGGCAGCTGCTCGGACAACCGAAGCGTGCGCGAGCCGCATCTGCTCGCCGAGCTCAACGACGATGGAGAGCTTCGCGACCTGGTGTTGTCGTTTGCGCGCGAGCTGGTGAGCGACCCGAGCGAGCGCGACGTGTTTGGGATTCAACTCGTGCGGCCGGTGGGAAGCCCTGCGACTTCGCTGGCGCTTCCGGGTGCCGCGACGCTTTCGCCGGCCGAGATTCCAGAGTGTGTGAGCTTGCGGGATCCGGCGTTAATTCCAGTGGATCCAGAGGCGCAGGACGGGTACTGGCTGCTGTTCACCTGCGTCGACGGGGCCGGCCCAGCGATGGAGATTCACGCGGTTCGAATTTCGCGCGCGCTCGAAGTGGTGCGCGAAGGCGGCGGGCCGATGCGGCGCGTGGTGCTGGTGGCGAGCGAGCTCGGGCCGTTTGCGGCGGCGGGGATTCGTTCGCCCGAGCCTGTGATTTCGTTTTCGAAGGACGGGCTGCGTTTGCGGATTTGGTTCCTGGCGCAGAGCATGCCGGACGAATGGGGGGTGGCCCTGGCCGAGGCGCGGACGCACGACGCGTCGGTGCTCGCGTTCGAGCTCCCCGAGCCGGTTCCCTTCCTCGTGAACCCCATCATCAGCAGCACCTCGAGCTTGGTGCGCAGCGGTTGCTTCAGTGAGGATTGCACCATTACTGGAATCGCCGTGGCCCCACGCGCCGACGACCCGAGCCGGCTTCGGTTCGTGTTGGCACGGCGCTTGTATCTACCGGCTGGGGACCCGACCGACCAATTAATCCCTTTGGAGCAAACTTGGAGCAAGCCTTGAACCGAAATCGACGAACCCGACGCTCGAAGTGGCTGACCATGGCCGCCGCGCTGGCCGTGGTTTCGTTCGGCTGCGGAGAGACGCAGGACGCCGGTTCGTCGCCTGCGATGGATGCGGGCACCGGCGGCAGCGCGGGCAGCGCCGGTACCGGAGGCGACTTGGGTGTGAACGGCAGCGGCGGTGCCGAGGCGCCAAACTTCGCCGACGCGCTTGGGGAGAACCCGGCGCTCTTCGCAGACCCGCTGCGGAACCCCGGCGACGTCCCCGGGATGAGCACCGACGCGGCCGAAGGCGCGCAAGCGTACGCTGAGGCAGCGCTCGCTTGCTACGCAACGCCTGATGCCTGCGCGGGACCTGACTGCGGTGCGTTTGCGTCTTGCTGTGTGAACACGGGCGCCTGCTGCGCGCCCGTCGTCGACAACGCGGCGCTGCCGGCGCTGCTCGACTTCCGCGGCTGCGGCGTGCTCGAGCTGTTGGCCTGCGCCGAAGCGAGCAGCACCATGACGGAGACGTTTGGCGAGCTCGAGCCGGTGCTCAACGCGCGCGGCCTGGTACCCAACGGGACGGCGAACGCCGAAGGCGGCGCGCTCATCGGCGAGCCGGTGAACCTCGCCTCGCAGCGGGTCGAGCTCGACGTACAATTTGCGCTGCCGGTGGGCTGCAGCGGCACCTGCCTCGAGAGCGCAGGCGTGGCGTTCACGGCAACCGCGCCCGGGGCGTTTGTCGATGCCGAGGTGGGCTTGCTCTTGAGCGGTTCGCGCGAGCTGGTGAATGTGATGATTGGGAACGAGGTCGCCGATTCGTTCTTTGCAGGGCCCGGAAGCTCGAAGTGGCGCTTAATCTTGTCGCCCGACGGCTTGGCGCAATTGTTTCGCGACGGCGCGCTGCAAGGCCAGTACGCGTTTGATGCGGCCGCGCTCACGCAAGCGCAGCTCGTGGCGTTTGGCCGCAATCTGAGCGCCACAGCGAACAGCGCCGCGATTGCCTCGATTGAGGTGCAGGTGGCGGACTGCGACAACCCGCGGGCCTGGAGCGAACGGCAGCCGGTTTCGGTTTCGATTGGCGTCAACGACGCTGCGCGCCACGCGTTTGGCGCCAGCCCTTCGCTTGTGGACCTCGGGCAGAGCAAGCAGGTCGCGTACGAGCTCGACGGGGAGATTTACGTCGGCGAGCTGGTGACACCGAGTGAAGTGTTCGTCGCGGTGCCGGCTCCGGTGCTCGTTCCGAGCGCGCCGGACGAGGCGATGGGGCTCGGGCACCCGGAGCTGGTCTTCGATGGCAGCAACGTGTTCCTCTTTTACACGGCGCGCGATGCAAGCGGTGCGGGGAGCATTCGCGCCGCGGTGTCGGATTTGGGGCTCTCCGCGTTCACCCGAACCGGTACGCCGGGCTTGATTCCGGCCGGCGATATCGTTTCGTACGAGGCGCCGACGGTCGCGTACCGGGTGGGGCTTTGGCTGCTGGTGGTTCGCGCAACCCATTCGGACGGCGCGACCGAGCTCCAGGCCTTTTACACGCCCAACCTCGACGACGGCTGGGAACCCGTGGTGAACGGCGGCCTCGAGCAGCTCACGCGCGTGCAGAGCCCCATGATTCACAACAGCGCCTACCAGCTCTACTACGCGCGCCGCAGCGGCACGCGCTGGTCGGTGGAGCTCTTGGTTTCGGACGAGCTCCTGATTTGGCGCGAAATGGGTGACGTGCTCGGCGCCAGCAATGAAGCCTACGACAGCCTGGGCGCGCGGAGCCCGGACGTGATTTCAGGGCCGGACCGAGTCGACATCGTGTACTCGGGGCAGGACGGGGTGGCGTTTCGGCTGGGAACCGCCTCGCGGACCGCTCCTTCGGACACGGCGCCGAGCATCTTTTGACAGCGCGGCGCTTGGCGCCGATGTTGGAGGGATGGCGTCCTTCGAAACGGAGCCTCCCCCGGCGCAACCGAGCGGCAAGGCCCGGCGGCGAAGCGGAGCGTTCATCGCGGCGTTCGTCGTGCTCCAGTTCTTGATTCCGCTGACGTACCTGACGCGTGACGACACGGCCGACGAGCGCTTCACCTGGCGGCGCTTGAGCGAGCCCAACGCGTCTGCCTGCGAGACCGATGCTTCGCTCGAACGCCTGAGCGGCGAGCGCGAGGCGATTGCGCTCGAGAAATTGATTCACCAAGACTGGGTCGCGTATGTCGCGCAGGGGCGCCGCGCGGTGGTCGAGGCCTTTTTGAAACAGCAGTGCGAAGCCGACGGCGTGGTGTCGGTCGCGCTGCTCAATCGCTGCGACGACGAGCGTGGCGTGCGAGAGTACACGCTTCGCTGCGGCGGCGAGCGAGCACACGAAACCGTAAGGACGGCAGAGCGATGAAGGCCTTGGAGCGGTACTGGTTTGGGGACGTCGCGCTCGGGCGGCCCTACCTGCTGCTGCGGATGGTGCTCGTGCTCTTGGCGTTCGACACCTGGCTCAACATGATGCCCGAGGGGGCGAAGTACGGCGTCGGCGCGTTCAACGTTGCGCACTTCCCGTGGTTCGACGGCTTCGTGCCGAGCTCCGGCTTTTATGTGGGTGTGCTGGCGTTCACCGGCGTGCTCGCCCTGAGCCAGGCGCTCTACCGGCCTCACCGGATCGCCATCGCGCTCATCGCCATGGGCTACACCCTGGGCTGGTCGTGCAGCCTTCTCGACTCGGTCCCCTACCACTACCTGCTTTCGCTCTACCTCGTCTGCTTCGTGTTCTTTCCGATGCTGAGCGCGCGCGCGGCATTCTCGCGCTCCGATCGGGCGCCGCGGGGAACTGTGCCGGCGTATGTGCTCTTCTGCGTGACGACGGCCATCGTCTACTTTTACGTGGCGGCCTGGGCTGCGGCGCGCGGGGAGTCGTATTGGCTGCCGATGGCCTGCTGCGTCGGGTACCTGCTCGTGAGCATGCAAGACCGCGTAGAGCTTCCCGCGATTCGGCTGCTCGCGCCCATGCTGGTGGCTGCACCGCTCACGTTTCACTTGGCGACACCCCAGGCCGGCTGGCTGCCTGTGTACATGTCCGGCATCGCGCTCCTCGTGTTTTCTCCGATGCAGTGGGTGCATGCGTTTGGCCGCGCCTTGACCCAGCCGGCGCGCGGCCTGCTCGACGAGACCCCGCCCGAGCAAGGCGGCCTCGATGAGCGTGCGTCACAGGTGTTCTACCTCTCGCTGTTTGGCTTGGTGGTGGCGCCGATGCTGAGCATGTTCGTCGACCTGCCTGGCGTGAAGACCGGCTGCAGCTTGACCGCCATCGCAATGCTCGTGGTGATGGGGCGGCAGCTCTACTTCACCCCGCGCTGGCGCCCCGTTTGGCGCGTGGCCAGCCTGTTCGCCGGCTGCCTCGCGCTCTTGGTGACGATGAGCGCGAGCGATGCGCGGTTCGACTACTACCAGGAAGGCGCGCGTGACGCGGACCGACGCGGCGACACCGAAACGGCCACGATGTTTCGCGAAAAGGCCGAGCGCTACGCCCCATAGGCCGATTCCCAGGCCCGGCCCTCAAGAACGCGCCAATCGCGGCGCCTGCTGCTAGTCTGCAGCGGGATGTTGACGGGCGACGGCTGGATCACGGTCGCGGTAATCGTGGGGATGGTGGTCGTCATGGCGGCGAACCTCGCCGGGCCCGACCTGGTGCTCATCGCCGGCGTGACCATCCTCTTGCTCGCGGGCATCATCGAGCCGGCCGAAGCGTTCACCGGCTTTTCGAACCCGGCGGTCATCACGATTGCCGCACTTTTCGTGGTCGCCGCTGGCGTCAAAGAAACGGGGGGCCTCGACCTCGCAGGCCGCGTCGTGCTGGGGCGCCCGCGCTCGCTTGCAGGCGGGCAGCTGCGGATGATGTTCCCAGTGGCTGCGCTTTCGGCGTTCTTGAACAACACGCCGGTCGTGGCGATGTTTGTGCCGCTGGTGACGG
>CAMYMX010000087.1 GCA_947259605.1 uncultured Polyangiaceae bacterium
TGACCAGGTCGTCGACAAGATCGACCGTCAGGTTCGTGACACGAAGGCCACCGAGACCGACCGTCGGCGGCACGGCGGTGAGTCCCTTCGCCATCCCGAAGACTGAACCGCGTTGCGTCCCCGTGACGGCTGGTGTATCGCCTGCCCGTCATGCTCGCTGACCTCATTCATCCCGAACGCGTGCGGATTGGCCTGACACTCGGCGACAAGGACGCGGCCCTGCGAGCGATCTCTTCGCTGCTCACCATGCCGGAGGGCGCGGTCAATGAAGAAATTCTCTGTGAAGTTCTTGGCGAGCGCGAGCGACTGGCGAGCACCGGCATTGGCAGCGGCGTTGCCATCCCCCATGGTCGCTTCGACGGCGTCGAGGAGCTGCGAGCTGCAGTTGCCATCTGTCCGGCTGGTGTCGACTTCGACGCGGTCGACCACTTGCCGGTGACCATACTGGTCGGCATCGTAGGACCGAAGTCCATGCCCCAGAAGCACTTGGCGGCTCTCGCCGGTGTGTCTCGGGTTCTTCGAAACGAGCAGAAGCGCAATGCGCTTCTGCGGGCCGTCGATAGTGCAGACGCCTATCGCGTGCTGACCGAGTCCTGATGGGCAGACAGTCGACGCGCACTCGCGTATGATGGGCGCGTGACCCAGTCCTCCTCTCCGCGGCACGGCGGCCTTCCGAGCATGCGTGTCGAACGTGGCATTACGGTTGCAAATCTGCTTGCCGAGCCGCGCCTCAATGCCATCCTCCGTTTGGTCGCCGGCCACGAGGGGCAAGACCGCACGCTCAATCACCCGAGAGTGCAGAAGCCTGGCCTCGTGCTCGTTGGCCACACTCATGGTGTGGTTCCCACCAGGGTTCAGATCCTCGGTGAGACCGAGATCACGTTCCTCGAAGGCTTGCCGCCCCAAGAGCAACTCGAGCGCATTCGAGTCCTGTTTGGGCTTGGGCTGTCGCTGGTCGTGGTCACGCGTGGCATCGAACCGCCGGCCGCGTTGCTCGAGGTCGCAGAGGCTACGTCTACACCGCTCGCCGTGGCCGAGCCTCGGTCTAGCCGCGCGATTCAGGCGATCCATTTGGTGCTCGATGGCATTCTCGCGCCGTTCGAAACTCGTCACGGCGTCCTCATGGACGTGCATGGCATTGGCACGCTGCTCCTCGGGCCGAGCGGTATTGGCAAGAGCGAGTGCGCCCTGTTTCTAGTCGAGCGCGGGCATCGGTTCGTCGCCGACGACCAGGTGATCCTCTCGCTGCTTCCATCGGAGCAGATCCTCGGTCGGGCGCCCACCTTGTTGCGCAATCATTTGGAGGTGCGCGGCATAGGGATCATCAACGTGCGCGATCTTTTTGGAGCAAACGCGGTGCGGTCCGAAAAAACGGTGCAGCTCGTGGTCGAGATCTGTCCCTGGAGCGACGACGAGCCTTTCGAGCGCCTCGGTCTCGACGACGCGACGATCGAGATTTTTGGGGTGCCGATTCCAATGTTGCGCATCCCGGTCCGCCCCGGGCGGAACATGGCGGTCATTCTCGAAGTCGCGGCGCGCAACCACATCCTCAAGGCCGCCGGGCATCACGGTGCGCAGAAATTCATCAACACCTTGATGGACGACATGGAAGACCCCGGCCCGGGGAATGCTCGGTGAGCGAACGTCCCCACATCGTAGTGGTGACCGGCCTTTCGGGCGCTGGCAGAAGCACTGCGCTGCGCGTGCTCGAAGATGCCGGCTTCTTCTGCGTCGACAACTTGCCGCCGGGCTTGGCCCCGGCCCTGATCGACCTGGTCGACCGCGAGGGAAAGCTCGAGCGAATTGGTTTGGGCATCGATGTTCGAACCGGAGCCTTCCTCAGCGGTGCCGAAGAAACGCTATCGGAGCTGGAGGCGCTTGGCCATCGCGTGCAGGTGATCTTTCTCGATTGCGCAGACGACGTTCTCGTCCGCCGCTTCAGCGAGACGCGGAGGCCACACGCACTCTCGCGCACCGGCGATCTGCATGGCGCGATTAGCCGGGAACGCGAGCGGCTTGCCGGGCTTCGTGCACGCGCCGACATCGTGATCGACACCACCGAGTTCAGCGTCCACGACCTTCGCCACCACCTCATCGACTACATCGGCCGTGATCCCAACCGGCCTTCCATGGTCGTTCGCGTCCTTTCGTTTGGCTTCAAGTACGGAGTCCCCGTGGATGCCGATTTGGTGTTCGACCTTCGGTTCTTGCCCAATCCTCACTTCGTCGATGCGCTACGGCCCAAGACGGGGATGGACGCAGAGGTCTCTGACTACGTGATGAACGCTCCCGAGACCCAGAAGCTGCTCGGGCACTTGCGGTCGCTGCTCGACTATGTCCTTCCGCACTACGCCCGAGAGGGGAAGGCCTATCTGACGATCGCCCTCGGTTGCACCGGAGGGAGGCACCGGTCTGTAGCGATGGCAGAGGAGCTCGGCCGTCAGCTCGGGGACCATCACGAGGTCGTGGTGTCGCATCGGGACGCCCAACGGGCGGGTTCGTGACCGCGGCGCTGACCGGCACTGTCGAGGTTCCAAACCGCCTGGGCCTCCACGCGAGGGCCGCCGCGAAGCTCGTCAATCTCGCGAATCGATTCGAGTCGCACATCGAAGTGAGCAAAGGTGACCAGGTGGCCGATGCGAAGAGCATCATGGGCGTGCTGCTGCTCTGCGGCGGGCAGGGCGCGAGCATCACGTTTCGCGTTTCCGGCGTCGACGCACAATCCGCCATCGATGCGCTTTGCGCGCTGGTCGCCGATGGATTCGGGGAGCTGCAGTGAGTCCATCAGCGCGCCTCCAGGGAATCGCAGCATCCATGGGCGTGGCGGTCGGCCGGGCCCGAATCATCGGACGAGAGCACCGGCGCCCCCATCGAAAAATCGAGGGGGCAGCCATTTCGGCCGAGCTCGCGCGATTTGCGAAGGCCGTGTCGAGCTCGCGCGCGGAGATTGAAGCAGCCAAGGAGGAGCTCGTGCAGAAGCATGGTCCCACGTACGCGCCGATCCTCGACGTTTACCTGTTGATGCATGGCGACGCGCTCCTCATCGATGCGATTTCGAACGCGATTCGTGAAGATAGCGTCAACGCGGAGTGGGCCGTGTCTGAAGTTGCTGCGCGCCTCAAGAAGCCGCTTCTCGAAGATGACTCCCCGTATTTCCAGGAACGCGCCAGCGATATAGACCATGTCAGAGAGCATTTGCTCCGTCATCTGAGCGGCGAGCGGCGACAGGAGTCACCCGTCGATGGGCCAACCGTCGTGATCGCACGCGACCTGACCCCAGCCGATGCGGTGCACGTCTTGGCGCCACCGACGGTGGGGCTCGTAACGGAGCTCGGTGCTGATAGCAGCCATACTACGATTCTTGCCCGCACCTTCGGCGTGCCCGCAGTGGTCGCTCTCGGGCCGCTGCCCATCGACATAGAGGATGGCGACGTCGTTTTGGTCGATGGTTTTTCTGGCGAGGTCACGCTCGGCGCTTCGCACGATGAAAGACGAGCGGCAGAGCGGCGGCGGGACCGGTTCACCTCGTTTCTCAAGGCTGAGCGCTCGACTAGTGCAGTCACCCGCGATGGCGTTTCAATCGCTGTCGCGGCCAACATCGAGCTGCCGACGGAGGTCGAGGCCGCTCTCGAAAACGTTGCCGAGGGCATAGGCCTCTACCGGACCGAGTTCATGTGCCTCGATCGACCCGAGCCACCATCAGAGGAAGAACAGGTCCAGCTTTACCGCGGGGTGATCCGAGCGATGGCGCCAAAGCGCGTGGTGTTCCGCACTTTCGATTGGCGAGGAGACAAGCGCCTCCGGGTCGACCATCATGGCCGGCACGAACGCGCATGGCTGCAGACTCAAATCAGGGCGGTGCTGCAAGCGAGCGAGGAGGGCCCGGTTGCCCTCATGTTTCCGATGATCGCAACCCTGACGGAGTTTCGTGAGGCTCGCGCGCTGGTGCAGCAATGTAGCGAACAGCTGGTCGACGCAGGCGCGAAGCTCGCGCCCCTTCCAGTGGGGATGATGGTCGAGGTGCCGTCGGCGGCGCTGCTTGCAGACCGCTTCGCGCAGCATGCGGACTTCTTTTCGGTAGGTACCAATGACCTTGCGCACCACGCCTTGGCAGCGGATCGACACGACGGGCGCTCTGCGGTAGGCCCGCTCGATCCTGCCGTCCTGGCGCTCCTCGAACGCGCCGTCAACGCCGCATCCGATGCCGGAATCCCTTGTTCGATGTGTGGCGGCATGGCCGCCGATCCGGTTTCGTTGGGCTTGGTATTGGGACTTGGGTACCGCCAGGTCTCGGTCCCGGTCAGCGTCGTTCCGCTTGCGCGTGCAGTGATTCGCAACGTCGACCTAGGGGCGGCAGCAGAGGTTGCGCGCGAGGCCCTCGAGTGCGTTTCCGCTGATGCAGTTCGAGAGCTGCTTCTCGAGCGTCTAGGCCCCGATCTGGGCGCCCTATGGAAAGACCACGGGCTCGTCTAGTTCTCTAGTCCGCCGTGCCGGACAGCGGTTTAACCAGTCGAGCGAGATCCGCTTCGCTCACCAAGCCGGTCGTTCGATCAATTTCATATCCGTCGGCGTCATAGAGGATGTAAGTTGGTACGCGTTCGATTTTCCCGAGCATGCTGTCTCCGTTTTCGACACGCCCGTACGGATTGGTGCCAAGCACGAACGGTGGATCGAGAGCGTAGTCCCAAGCTTCGACGAGCTGGCCCGCGCGTGGCTGGGCTGCGACCCCGATGACGATGAGCTCTGGGTGCTGCGGCACGAAAGGCCGAAGCGACTTGAGCGATGCCTGACTGACCGCGTCAAAAGTCGCAAAGACGAAGAGAAGCACCGGTGTGCCACGAAGCTCGGCGAGCTCGACCCAGCGGCCATCGGTCAGACGCAGGCCAAGGTCGAGCCTGGGACCCGACCTCGATGCCGGCGTGGTGTTTCCAGCGCCGCGCGAGTCGCGCGCGCAGCCCGACGCGATCACGACTAGGATCGAGAGCAGGCATAGGGCGCGTTTGGGAAGACTCGTCTTGGTCATTGCAGCTGGCTCGGCAATATAGCAAGAACACCAGCGAAGTGGATCGCATCCAAGAACGCCTGGACGGACTGCTCGCCAGCTGCGACGCACTGTCTGCACGTCGGCGCGACCCTGTCGATTTCGTCCACCGCTATCATGACCCTCGGGACCAGGAAGTCGTCGGCCTCATCTCGGCGAGCCTCGCCTTTGGAAACGCCTTGGCGGCCAGGCGAAGCATCGACAGAGTGCTCGAGGCTCTTGGGCCGGAACCCGCGCGAATCGTCGCTGGCGCCGATGAGGTGGAGCTGCGGCACCGGCTTCGGGGGTTCGCCCACCGCATTTATCGTGGTGAGCACCTCGCTTCCATGCTGGCGCGAGCTGGGGCTTTGGCGCGCGACCAAGGAAGCCTAGGCGAAGCGTTTGCCGGGTTTCATCGGGCGAGCGACGGAGATTTTCGCGAGAGCCTCGCCCGCTTCGCCAATGCGCTTCGCGGCGACACCCGAAGCCGGAGCTTACGTCATCTGATCAGCGACCCCCGCGCGGGCAGCGCTTGCAAGCGCCTCGTGCTCTATGCCCGCTGGATGATTCGCCCCGCCGATGGGGTCGACCTTGGCCTCTGGCCCATCTCTCCTTCGGCACTCTTGATTCCTGTCGACACGCACATCCATCGCATCAGCCGCAACCTCGGTCTGACGAATCGCCGAACTGCGAGTTGGGCGACTGCCGAAGAAATCACTGCCGAGCTTCGGAAGTTCGATGCGGAGGATCCGGTCAAATACGACTTTGCGCTCTGCCACTTGGGCGTCTCGCGGGACTGCCCAAGCCGGCCCGATCTCATCAAGTGTGAGCAGTGCGTTCTGCAAGACGTGTGCAGCGTTTGGAAGACCAGTCGTCCGAGGCGCTCAACGAAGAAACCCGGTGAGCTTCGGTTCTAGGGCGCGCAGGTCGCTAACGCCTTCGACACCTTCGCCGCGTTCGAGGATGTCGCCGCTCAGCTTGACGAGCTCGTAGTCTTGGAGAGCCTTGAGCGCCGTTTCGAGCTTGAGCTTCGACAACGACTCGCGGCGTTCGATTTCGCCTGCAAGGTACATCTGCTGCCCGAGCGCGAGGGTGCGCTTGTACCAATCTTTCTTCGGGATTGGCCCATCGAGCACGATTTCAGCGCCCCGCAGCGCGAGCAAATAGCTTTCGAAGAAGGTCTGGAGCATCACCGCGTATCGTTCGAGCCTGTGCCGCATCGCGCCTTCGGTTGCTTGCGCATAGCCCTCGCGGACTTCGATCTCGCCAGACTCCACCATGTCTCGGAGCGCATCTTCGAAGATTTGGTCGAATGTGGCATCCGTACGGTAGATGAATTCATGCTTGAAGACCCGTGAAAGCTGCTGGACACGGTCGTTGAGTCGCGCGATGTCGACCCATTGATCCATGTCGACCAGCAGCCCGGCCGCGATCAAAGCACGCGGCACGAAGAAGTGGATGATCGTATTTTGGTAGTACTCGAGGGCGATCCGGCGCTCCGAATCGATCGTGTAGATCGGCTCGGGGCCCGTGTCGTGAGCGACGATGAGCCGCGCGTCCAGGAACAGGTGGAGGGCTTCGTCGATCGTGTCTTCCCGGATGCGCGCATCTCCGATTCGTAACTGATGGGCGATCCTGGCGTCCATGGCATCGAGCGTGGCGAGGAGATCCTGGCAAGCGGTGAGCAGTGAGGCCCGCGTCATTCCGCGTTTCTGGTGACTGAGGAGCGCGGTGGCCACGAGCGCCGTCGGCGTCACTACGGTGACCTCGTTGATCGAGTACATCACCTTGTGCGCCAGGGCGCGGACGGCGTTCCGCTTTTGATCTGATGTGATGGCGCCGGCCGTCGGTAATACGCTGTTCCCGCGCTTCAGAATGTCCTCGGTAAACTCGTCGAAGTCGATGATCTCGCCGAACTGAACGTAGAGCCTGCCCCATTTTGACCGAAGGACACTCGAGCTCTTGATCAAGTCTCCGACATTCTCCGATTGCTTGTCCCCGCCCGAGAGCTCGTGGACGAAGGAGCGCTCCTCGATGATGCGCTCGTACCCAATCGAAATTGGAACGAGCTTGACTTTCGTACCCCGAAGCTTCGATGCCGAGTCGACGACCATCGAGAGCAGGCCATACTTTGGGGGAAGGGCTTTTCCCGTCCGCGAACGGCCTCCTTCGAGGAAAAACTCGACTGTAAAGCCTTCTGCGATGAGTTTTCGCACGTAAGCTTCGACGAGCACGGGGTAGAGCGAATCCTCATGAAAGCTGCGGCGAATGAAGAACGCGCCACCGCGTCGAAGGAGAACGCCAATGGGCCAAAAGCTCAGGTTCTCTCCGGCGGCGATCAGGGGGGGCATCAGCGCATGACCGTAAAGCATGTCGCTCAGGACGAGGTAGTCGATATGGCTCTTGTGGCTGGGCAGGAGAACGAGCGAGGCGTCGCGGGCGGCCTCGCGAACTCGTTCGACGCCTTCTTTGTCGATCACGACCCCGTCGTACATCTTCGACCAAACCCAGGTGAGGAACCGGTGCATCACGTCCACCACGAACAAGCTCGGCTTGGCGCAAAGCTTTCGTAGCTGTTTGTGGGCGATACTCTCGGCCTTCGCGTACGAAATCCCCTTTTCTGCCGCATACTGCTCGATGTGCGTCCGGACCCGAGGGCTGCGCAGGAGCTCGTCCTGGATGCGAGCGGTCGTCTTTTTCATCGGGCCGATGATGACTGCCCGGTCGCGCTCCATTCGCCGGAGCAGCGCGTAGCGGACCTTGTCGGCGGCGTCGGCGTCCGTGAGCTCGGGGTTCTTTTCGAGAAATTCCTGGAGGCTGAAAGGCTCTCCCGAACGCAGCTTGGCGTCCCGGTAGTTCAACAGGAACTGACAGAACACGCGCACCCGGCCCGGCCACTGCACCGGGCCGAACAGCAGGTCGAGGAGGCTCGGGCTCGCGGTCCCAGCCTGTTTGCTCCAGACGAAAGTCTGCGGAACCAGAAGGATCGGCTGCGGGTTGATGCGCTGTTTTGCGACGAGAGTCTCGATGAGATCGACTTCGAGCTCACGGCCACGGCGAGCCTGGCTGCCAAACTTCGGCGGCCGTCTCAGGAAGAGCAGCGCGCTATACCCGCCACCAACCGTTTGCTGTAGCGCCTCCGCTTCTGGGATCTGCCGCCTCAGACTCAATCGACGCTCGCCTTTGCCGAAGGGCTCGAGGATCCACAGTCCCAAATCGTTCACGAAGCGCACCAAGGGCAAGCCGAACTTCTTCAAGAGGAAGTCGAGGCAGAGGAAGTCTAGGAACGACAGAGACCGCATCACGTACACCACGACGCCCTGGCTCGCGGCCTCTCGCACGCCTCGGCTCCACTTTTCGTCGACTCGGATGTGCGCGAAGAAGCGCCGGTAGAGCCATCGCAGGATCGCGTTGGGCGAATAAGGCGCTGGCGTCGGTGACCGCCGCGCGAGCTCCGGCAGATTGGTCATCGCTGAATCGGACCCTAGCAGTGTGCGAGATCGGGTCGAGTATACGTAGTTTCGCTTGTATTCCGTTTTTTTATGGAAAGGCGATTTAGAACTGCGCGCGAACGAGTCGGCGTTGCCCGGGGCGCAGATCGACGTCGTAGCGGCGTTCCTGGCCCCCCAGCCTAACCACGACCTGGTACTTTCCCGCGCTCAGCCGCGCGGCGACACCGCTGCCGAGGGTGCCAATGCGTTGGGTGCCGCGGTTGACCGTGACGAGTCCGGTGCCGCTTTGAGCCTTGCTCTCGATCCGAACTTCGAGCACCCCGGTCTTGAAGTCGACTGTGACCGGCGCGGTTTGTCCGGGCCGAACCTCGACGTCGACGACCTGCGAAGGATTGTCGACCGTGCCGTCCAACCTGACGGTGACCTTGCACTTTCCAGCTGGCACTGAAAGGATGGCGCCGCACGAGCCCGCGGCGACATCTTTTCCATTTTGCGTCACCGAAACCGTGCCGCGAGCGGGCGCACTGTTCTCGGTGACCGAACAGCGGATCTCCCCGGATTGCGCTTGGGCGCCTCCCACTGCAAAGAAGAGCGAGGCCGCGATCAACAAGGACGGCCGCGAGGTCCGGCGGAAGCGTGCCCGCGCCTCACCAACCGTTTGGATAAGAATTCTCACCGTTTACCCTTTCTAACCCAATTCGAGCCCAGGGTGCACAGCCGATTGAGGATGGCTCGAAAACCCAGCGTTTCCGCCGACCGCTGTCGCGCCGTGCCCGCTTGACACCAGCTAGACCGGCGGCTAGGACACGCGCCCCTAAACGGGGTCTTAGGAGCGTATCTCATGGCTACCCAGAGTGCCAAAGCGTCTGAAATCGATCGCAAATGGTATGTCGTCGATGCCGCGGGCCAACCGCTTGGCCGCCTTGCGTCCAAAGTGGCCCACGTTCTTCGTGGCAAGCACCGTCCCGAGTACACGCCGCACGTCGACACCGGCGACTTCGTGATCGTCATCAACGCCGCCCAGGTCCGTCTCACGGGCAACAAGCTCGCGAACAAGCTCTACCAGCGTCACTCCGGTTACCCGGGCGGCCTCACCTCCGAGAGCTACGGTGACCTGCTCCAGCGCAAGCCGAGCTTTGTCGTCGAGCGCGCCGTCAAAGGCATGCTTCCCAAGAACAGCCTCGGCCGTCAGATGTTTCGCAAGCTGAAAGTCCACGCGGAAGGGACGCATCCCCACGTGGCGCAGCAGCCCGAGCCCTTTCCCCTTTGATCTCGAGAGA
>CAMYMX010000088.1 GCA_947259605.1 uncultured Polyangiaceae bacterium
TTGCTTCATCGAATATTCCTCACTTGCCCAGGTAGACGCACGAGTCCGCCATTCGGATCTATTTTGCGAAAACCCGAGCAATTGATTTGAAATTCGGCCGGATCGAGGCGACTACTTGATGCCGAGCAGCTCGACGTCGAAGACCAGCATCCCCGCGGGGCGACCGGGCCGGCCGCCGTAGGCCAGGTTCTCGGGAATCCAGAGTCTTCGCGACTCGCCGACGACCATGAGCTGCAAGCCCTCGGTCCAGCCCGGAATGACCTGGTTCAGACCAAAGCTCGCCGGGGTTCCGCGTACAACCGAGCTGTCGAACATCTTCCCGTCGGTCGTCCATCCCGTGTAGTGCACCGTCACGACGCTCGTCGCGGTGGGATGATCGGTGCCCGTTCCCTTTTTGAGCACGCGCGATCCAATCCCGGATTTGGTCTTCTTTGCATTCTTCGGGATCTTGGCGACGTCTTTGGGCGTCTCGGGCGGCTTGGGCGCTTCCTTGAAGCTGATGAGCTCCACGTCGAACACCAGGGTGCCGCGTGGCGGGCCCACCGCCGCATGCGGATCTTTCGGAGCCGCTTCGCCGTACGCCAAGTTGCCGGGGATCCAGAAACGGCGTTTTTCGCCAGAGACCATCATCTGCACGCCCTCGGTCCAACCTTTGATCACGCGATTGAGCGGAAACTCCGCAGGCTGTCCGCGCACGACCGAGCTATCGAACATACGGCCGCTGGTGGTCCAGCCGGTGTAGTTGACGGTCACGATGTCTGCGGCAGTCGGATTCTTGTCGCCGGTGCCCGCTTGCAAAACGGTCCAGGCGAGGCCCGACTCGCTCTTCTCCGCGTTCTCGGGCGGTGCGGCCACATCGGGGGGAGCCGGAAGCGCGCCAGGCTTGGTGCCCTGCGCCACGATCTTTTGCGTGTTGGCTTCTTTCTCGGCGGCTTCGGCTTTTTCGGCCGGCGCTTCGGCTTCCGCGGCGGGCTCGCCCTCCGCGGGTGCGGGTTCGCCGCTCTTGCAGGCGGTCAACGCGGTGGCCAGCACCACGCAGCAAAGAAGGGTCCAGACATTTTTCATGGACGCTTGGTAGCCGACTGCGCGCGCGCTGTCTACTTCTCTAATTGCCCTGGGGAATTCGGTTTGGCCACCACCTCGACGACCTCCACGACCTCCCCTTCGACGTCAATCACCTCTTGGGGACGGCCAGGCCCGCCGCTGTAGCCGGGCGCGTACACTTGCACCCGGCCCGCTGCGATCTGCCGCTCGACCCATCCACGAACGAAGCCGGCGATGACCCGGCGCGTCGGGGGCATCACCATCGAAAGGCCTGCGATGTCGGTGAGGATACCAGGGGTGATGAGCATCAAGCCGCCGATGAAGATCAGAAAGCCATCGATGACACCGTCTTTGGGGATTTGCTGCCGCGCCATGGCCTCTTGCCAGCGACGGATCACCCGGGCGCCCTCGAGGCGAGCGAACCAGGCGCCGACAGCGCCGGTCACCAGAACCAAACCGATCGTCGCCATCGGCCCGAGGACTCGCCCGACGGCAATCAACAGGTAGAGCTCGACGAGCGGAACGACGGTGAACAGCAGGAAAAGACGGCCCACCGATTGAATGTAAGGCCTCTATGGAACCGGCGCTACCCCGTGTCTCGCCCTTTGCTTGGCGTCCCCGTCGTTCTGCCGTACACCCGGCGGCATGAATACGGCGCTGGACGGCTCGATGAGCCCGAAATGGGGACTGCGATGCGTGCTGGGAGGCGCCCTGATGGGGCTTGCGAATCTCGTCCCTGGGATCAGCGGCGGCACGATGTTGCTCGCCGCCGGGATCTATCCTCGCTTCATCGAGTCCTTGGCCGACCTGAGCGGGCTTCGATTTCGAAAGCAATCGTTCTTCGTCCTGGGGCTCGTGGGGATCGCGGCGGCGGCTGCCATTCTCCTCGGAGCCGGCCCGGTCAAAGATGCGGTCGTCGAGCATCGCTGGGCGATGTACAGCCTGTTCATTGGACTCACGCTGGGCGGTGTTCCGGTGCTTTGGCAAATGGCTCGGCCTGCAAGCAATGCGTTCTGGCTCAGCATGGTGGTGGGGCTTCTCCTGATGGCCGCGCTCGCATGGTTTCAGTTCGAGGGGGCGAGCTCGGGCGCAAATCGAGAAGGGGTCGTCATGATGTTCGTGGCTGGAGTCGCCGGCGCGAGCGCAATGATTCTGCCTGGCGTGAGCGGCGGATATCTGTTGTTGGTGCTGGGGGTCTACGTCCCGGTGCTGAGCGCCATCGACGCCCTCAAAGAAGCCGCAAAGTCCGGTGACCTTGCCAGCGCCTCGGAGCCCGTCATGGCGGTCGTGCTTCCGGTCGGCGTGGGCGTTGCGATCGGCATCTTGCTGATCAGCAACCTGATCAAGATCGTGCTCGAGCGCCACGAGCAACCGACCTTGGGCGTCCTGATGGGCCTGCTCGTGGGTGCGGTCTTCGGCCTGTGGCCTTTCCAGGACGGCGTGGCGCCCAAAGTCGGCGAGATGTTCAAGGGTCAAATCCTGACGAGCGAACGGCTTGCCGAATTGACGCCGGACAAGTTTCCGACCGAGTTTTACACGCCGACCTTCAATGAAATCATGATGGCGCTAGGTCTGCTTGGCCTCGGCTACATGATTACGACGCTGGTCGCGCGGGTCGGCGGCTCCAAGCCGGGGCGATCGAGGGCGTAGGGCGAGTCGATCGCGACGTCGCGTCTTGACTCGTCAGTTATTGAGGAGCTCATCACACTCGGCGCTGATGTAGCCGAGGGCGACGAGTTGACGGCAGAGCTCGGGCGTCATGTCCTGCTTCTCTTCGGCCAGCCCAGGCGTCTTCTTGGCAGCGGAACCGCTGGAAGCAGCCAACCAATCGCCGCGATCCTGGGCCCCGAGGAACTGCCCGTGGAGCGTCCGGAGGTAGCGTTGGGCGATGGGATGCTGGCTTCCGTCGAGCTCCTGTTTCTCCCAGTAGTCGTTCCCGAGGTCGAACATGACCTGGGTCAGGTTGCCGCGAATGATCATTTTCCAATCGCCGCCGCGAATCACCCGGCGGTGATCGAGGAAGTCGCTGAACGCGACGTAGGGTCCCGCCGGCCAATCGCCCCGCATGAAGCCGAGGAGGCTCCGGCCCTCGAACACGTCGGGGATCGACACGCCCGTTGCCTCGAGGACGGTCGGCCCAATGTCCATCGTGCTGACGACCGGGCCGACACGCGTGCTTGCCGGAACGACACTGGGCCACCGGAACATCAGCGGAACGCCGAGAAGCTCTTGATACACCGAGTGCCCGTGGCCCCAAGAGCCGTGCTCCTGAAACTCTTCGCCGTGGTCCGAAGTCACGACGACGATGGTGTTCTCCTCGAGCCCGAGCTCGCGAAGCTTGTCGAGAAACTTCCCGAAGTGCTCGTCGTGGTAGCTGATCTCGCCGTCGTGCAGGGCTTCGATGCGCTCCTTGTCGCGCTTCGTGAATGCGTACTTTTTCGGGTTCTTTTTCGCTTCGTCGAGCATCAAGTGCGTTCGGCGATTCTGCACCTGCCCGCTGTAAGGCTGTGCGTCGTACATCTGCAGGAACTTCGCGGGTGGGTCGTAAGGGACGTGAGGGTCGATCGTCTGAATGTAGACGAAGAAGCGCCCATTTTTGTGCTTTTCGATCCAGCCCTGCGCCTCACCGAACACGTTGGATGCGTTGGTGTTGCGCGCCTCGCGAATGTAGTTCGTGTAGTGATCCCAACCTTGATCGAAACCAAAAGCGTTCGATACGTAGCCATTGGCAATGAAGCTCGCGGTCTTGAAACCGGCCTTCTTGTAGACTTCGCTCAGCATCAAGGCTGATTTCGGAAGCTTCGAGGCGTCTTCCTTGGTGCGGTGCGTGGCGGGGTGAAGCGAAGTGAGCACGCTTGCGACCGAGGGCTTGGTCCAGTTCTCGGGGGACTGCGAGCGTTCGAAGAGAGTGCCCTGCGCGGCAAACTCGTCGATGGCGGGGGTCTTCACACGGGTCTTCGGATAATAGGCGTGCACCTTGCTCGCGCGCAGCGTATCGATGAGGAGCACGATGACGTTGCGCGCCGGCTCGCCCATGGCGATCGGCTCGGCAGCCCGTCTGACGATTCGAACGTCGCTCAACGCCAGGTCCGCGGCGCCCTGGTTTCGGAACCGCAATCGGATCATCTCTCCGGCGTGCGGGCTCAACGACACGGCTCGATCGCTCCAGACAGCCCCGAGCTCCATCCGCTCCATGGAGCCGTCGCTGCCGTCGGTGCTGATCTGCAGAGACAGCGAACCGCTGCCCTCGGCGACAAGGCCGGATCCGAACACCAAGGTGCCCTCGTCCGGCGCCTCGATGAACCAGTCGACCTGTGCCCCAGGCGCCAAGACGATCGCGCGCCGTTCGACTCCGGACACCGAGACTTGACTCACTTCGACTCGCCGCGGCGCAGCTGGATCTTCGGCGTCGGACGGCTCGAATCGCAGCCAGTCGATCGCAACCGACCGAGCCTTACCGCGCACCTGCGCGCTCTTGGTTGCGCGCAGCATGATCGAATTCTCGCCCGGCCGAACCAGGGCCTCGGGGATTGGAATCACGAAGTCCCGAAAACCGTCCTCCCGCGTCATACGGGCTTCACCGGCGGTTTTGCCATTGACGTAGACGATGAGCGCTGCGGTTGTGTAGGGCTTGGCCCGGAATCGCAGCTGCATCGCTTCCTTTGCTGCCGCGGGCAGATAGAGGCGCGCCGTTTTGCCAAAGGTCGACACGCGCGCGTCGCCTTCCCGGCTCTCGCCGAGCCAGCCGCTGTTCCAGTTCCCGATGGTGTACTTGGGCCGTGCGGCGGTGCCGAAGTCGATGAAGAGGCCCGCAGGGTCGTACACATCGGCCAGATGCAGGAGCGCGAGGAGGTCCTCGTGCAGGGCCGTTCCTTCGGGCGCCGGTGCGAGAGCCGGCGCCGGCACGGCCGAGCGCCTGGGCCGGGCGCGTTGGGGTTCGTCCTCTAACGCCTGCTCCGGCGCCCCACTGGGACCTGCGACGTCTTGCTCGCAGGTATACCCCTGAAGACAAAGCAGAACGACCAGGGCCCATCGGCTCTTCTTGTGACTTCCCCACATGCGCGTTCGGCTACCACGGCTCGTCGAGGGGAGCAACGAAGCCGGGGAGACCCCGAAGCCTACGGATGTGCTAGTGCTCTGCCCTCATGGATGGCAACGGCGAGCCCCGCGATTGGAGCGTCAAGAAGAGCAGCAAGCTCTACCAGATCAAAGGCTGGGGAGAGCCGTACTTCCGAATCAACGAGCACGGGCATGTCGAGGTGCGGCCCGATCCTACCCAGGATCGGTCGATCGATCTCTACGATCTCACCAAGCAGCTGAGGGAGCGCGGGCTCGATCTGCCTCTGCTGATTCGATTTCCCAACATCCTCCAGGATCGACTCCGGCTTCTCAACGAGGGTTTCCAACGCGCGATCCGCGAGTACGGGTACGACGGAACCTACCGCGGCGTGTTTCCCATCAAGGTCAATCAGCAGCGACATCTGGTGGAGGAAATCGTCGAATCCGGAAGGCCGTGGCGATTCGGTCTGGAGGCGGGGTCGAAGCCCGAGCTCCTGATCACGCTCGCTGCGATGCAAGACGAAGACGGCTTCATCATCTGCAACGGCTACAAAGACCTCGCGTATATGGAGACGGCACTCGTCGCACAGGCCTTCGACAACACGGTCGTCGTGGTGCTCGAACGCATCGAGGAGCTCCAGCTCGCCTTCCGGGCATCCGAGAAGCTCGGAATCCGGCCCTGTCTCGGGGTCCGGGCGAAGCTCAGCAGCAAGGGAATGGGGCGCTGGGCGGACTCTGCGGGAGACCGCGCAAAGTTCGGCCTTTCGATGTCGGAGTTGGTTCGCGTCGTCGACGAGCTCGAAAAGCGAGACATGCTCGATTGCCTCAAGCTTCTTCACTTCCATCTCGGTAGCCAGGTCTCGAGCATCATCCCGGTGAAGAACGCGATGCGCGAAGCGGGACAGATCTACGTCGAGCTGACGAAGATGGGTTGCGAAATGGGCTTCCTCGACGTCGGGGGCGGCCTCGCGGTCGACTACGACGGGTCGAAAACCGATTTTCGCGGCTCGATGAACTACGACCTGCAGGAGTACGCGTACGACGTCGTGGCGGGCATCCAAGAGGCCTGCGAGAAGGCGAGCGTGAAGCCGCCCACGATCGTCAGTGAGAGCGGCCGCTCGATTGCAGCGTATCAATCGGTGCTGGTGTTCGATGCGCTGGGCGTCGACCGCGTGGACTTCGAGGATCCGCAGAAACCCTCTTCCGAAGACCATCGAATCCTCAACGAGTTCTACGAGACCTGGAAGGGCATCCAGCCCAAGAACGTCCAAGAATCCTGGCATGATGCGCAGCAATCGCTCGAAGAAGTGCGAAGCCTGTTCAAGTTCGGCTACCTCGGCATGCGCGATCTGGCGCGCGCGGAGCATCTATTTTGGAGCTGCTGCGAAAAAATTCTCCGAAGCATGCGCCGGCTGAAGTACGTGCCCGAGGAGCTCCAAGCCGTCGAAGACCTCATGGGGGCCATCTACTACTGCAACTTCTCGTTGTTCCAATCGGCGCCCGACATTTGGGCCATGGACCAACTGTTCCCATTCATGCCGATTCATCGCCTGACCGAGGAGCCCACCGTCCGGGCGCGGCTTGCGGACCTGACCTGTGACTCGGACGGCATCGTCGACCACTTCATCGACGTCGAAGAGGTGCAACACTCGCTCGACCTTCATACCGTGAACGACGGCGACGAATACCTGCTCGGCATGTTCCTCGGCGGGGCCTATCAAGAGATTCTCGGCGACCTTCACAATCTCTTCGGCGATACGAATGCCGTGCACGTTCGGCTCGAGGACTACGGCTACAGCGTTGCCAACGTCATCAAAGGCGACTCGATCGACGAGGTGCTTCGCTACTTGCAGTACGATCCGGAAGAGATGGTCGAGCGCGTGCGCAAGCAAGCCGAGCGCGCGCTCAATCAGGGGCGGATGACCTTGCCGCAGCTGCGCACCTTCATGCTCCACTATGAAGAGAGCCTCCGCGGCTACACCTACCTCAAGGGCGACGCCTAGATTCGGGCGATTTTCGTGCCGATTTCGACACGGCGCCGCCCAAGCTTTACCTTGAAATTGTGGATCTAGCGGAGTTCCAAGAGGCGCTGCTCCAGCAGATGGAGCGAAAGATGCACTGGGCCTGGCCGGCTTTCACACACGGGCTGGTTTCGAGACAGAAGTTACACATCCACCTCGAACAGGAGTGGGACGTGTATGTCCGGGACTTCCCGATCATGGTGGGCCGCGCCTACGTGCAATGTCCGATCGCCGAAGTCCGGCGCGAGCTGGCAGAGAACCTCTACGAGGAAGAAACCGGGGGCTTGGCCGCAGGGAGGCCGCACCCGGACTTGTTCATGATGTATCCGCAGGGGCTCGGGATGGACGTCGAACGGTTTGCGAAGGTTCGGCTGCTGCCGGCCGCCCGCGCCTATCGGGGCTTCCTGGACGACGCAACGACGAATCGCGGCTGGTCGGTGGCGGCGTCGATCGCGACGCTCTTCATCGAAGGCACGGCATATGAACGGCACGAGCTCGATGCGTCTGCGCCTCCTCGCCCACAGCCGCCGCTCGAAGAGCATCCGCTCGTGAAGCACTACGGGCTGCCCGTCGAATGCCTCGCTCTGACGAAGGCGCACCGCTCGGTTGAAGGCGAGCACCGTCAGGCTGCGTGGCGCGTGATGTTGAATCACGTGCCGGCCGGTGACCGCGTCGGCGTGGTCCGCACGATGGCGCAAGCGGTGGATGCATGGCTCGCATACCGAGACGACGTGGCCGCGGCGTGCGGCATCCGCCGGGATGAGCTGCCGCTAACCGCCTAGAAGCTTCTTCTGTACCTTGCCCATCGCGTTCCGCGGGAGCTCGGCCAAAAATTCGATGTCTCTCGGGCGCTTGTGGGGGCTCAGGTGCTCCGCGACGAAGCCCGTCAGCGCGGCGGCGTCCTCCGCTTCACCCTGCTCCAAGACGACGAAGGCAGCGATTCGCTGGCCGAGGTCATCATCGCGCAACCCGACGACGGCCACCTCGCGAACCGACGGATGCTCGAGCAGGCGTGCTTCGATTTCACCTGCACCCACACGATAGCCTCCGGTCTTGATCAAGTCCGTGCTCCGTCGGCCCAAGATGCGAATCGCGCCCTGTTCGGTGCGCGTCGCGAGGTCACCCGTATAGAACCAGCCTGCATCGTCCAAGACCGCTGCTGTCGCGTCCTCACGGTGGAGATACCCTTTGAACACCGCGTCGCTCCGGACCGCGATCTCACCGATCGTTTGATCGTCATGCGCTTCGAGCGCGCGACGCTGGTCATCGACCAGCTTCAACTCCACGCCGCGAAGCGGCGGCCCGACGTAGCCGGGCATCGGAGCGTGGGACGCGGGCACGCCACAGTTGATGAGGGTCTCGGTCAAGCCGTACCGCTCGTGGACGCCGCGCCCAGTCAACGCTTGGATTCGCTGGTGCTCCCGAAGCGAGAGCGCGGCCGAGCCGGAAACGAGCAAGCGAGGCTGGCGCAGCGCTTCACAAAGACCCGCATCCCCCTCGGCAGCTTCAGCGAGCCGGTGAAACATCGTCGGCACGGCGAACAACATCGTTTGCTCGTGGCGCGGGTCGACGATCGCTGCCGCGAGACCTTCAGGCGTGAACCGCGGAACGTAGTGAAGCGCGCCACCCAGACGCAAACTCCCGAAGAGCCCCAGCACCAGACCGTGGGCGTGAATCAAGGGCAGCGAATGGACGACGGTGTCCCGCTCGGTCCAGTCCCAGGCTTCGGCAAGCGCATCGAGGTTCGACGCAATGTTGCGTCGAGTGATGACCGCCCCTTTGGGTGGTCCTGTCGTGCCAGACGTGTAGAGAATCAGCGCAGCTGACTCATCGATTGGAATCTCCGGTAGGCTTTCCGATCGGGACCGGTAGGCGGCCCGAAGCGAAGGGACACCAACCGCTTCATGGGGCAACTCGTGCCGCTCGCAGCAAAACGCCAGCTTCGGCGCGGAGTCCTCGAAGATGTGGGCGAGCTCAGCCGATCCGAGCTTCGGATTCAAAGGCACCGTCGCCACACCGGCCAGCGCGTTTCCGATCATCGCAGCCGCGGTACACAGGTCGGGCTGCGCCCAGACGGCCACGCGATCGCCAGCCGTGACACCTGTTCGTTCGAGTAAGGCGACGTGTTCAAGCGCAGCGCCCGCAAGCTCGGCGTAAGTCCAACTGTCGCCGTCCACCAGGAACGCTAGGCGCGAATCGGCATGGGTCAGGCGGGGGAAGAGGTCGGACACGGCGGATCGATACCAGCTAACGGGTCGGATGTCTCGCTGGCGCTGGCACTGGCGCGGCCCAGAAGCAGGCGGCAGCGCGAGCCCGAAGGGCGAAGCCCGGCGCAACGCGCCGGCAAGGCGAAGCGCAGCGACCGCCGCGGCAGGGAGGACTACGGGTGGGGGTGGGCGGGCGGTGTAACTAAGTCTGGCACTGGCACTGGCGCTGGCGCTGGCACTGGCGAACTCATACTTTGCTATCGCTTTGTCCTTGGAATGGGTTTGGGCTCGCAGGTTGTGAGAGCCCAAACCCATTCCAAGGAGTCGCTGATGAAAGAAAAGAATGTTTACGACAGAGCG
>CAMYMX010000089.1 GCA_947259605.1 uncultured Polyangiaceae bacterium
GATCGTTTTCGGGGCTACGTTGGCTGCTCGGTCACGCAGCGCGACGTCTTCACCTTCGAGGTGTCCGTTCCCGATATCGAGGCCGGCTTGGACGGCGGCGTTGAAGATGACGCTGGCGTCGATGGAGACGCCGGCGCCGAAGCGGACGCCGGGGTCGACACCGCGATCGATCCGACGCTCGTCCTGATCACAGGCTCGCAGACGACCGAGATTGTTCCGCTGACCGGCGCGGACTGCACGCCCGCGGTGGCTGCACTGGGTGGCCCGTTCCTCTCTCTGCCCTGCCGCGTCGAGTACGTCCTCAGCGGCAACGGGATCGCTCCCGACTAGAGAAGGGTCAATCGTCGTCCGGCGATTCCGGCGGAAACTGCGAGGGCTTCAGCGCCCCGAGCGGGACCGATGGACGCACGGACGGCGGGGCCGACGGACGCACCGAAGAAGGTGCTGTGGACGGACGGACCGGTGGAATGCTACTCGCTCGTTTGAGCGAACCCGGCAAACGTTCGGCGCGAATGATCATCTTGGGCGAATGCACCCCAAAGAAGATCCCGAGCGTTGCCTCACGACCGCTGATCTCGTCGACGCGGAACCCGTTTTCCTCGAGGAGCGCGCAGATTTCGTGCAGGGCATAGAGACGAATCGAGTAGAGACGATCGTGCTGCTGGCCGCTATGATTTGCCACTCGACGCTTCACGCGGAGGCGTGAAGTTGCGTAGTCGAAGTCGGTTTCTTCCATGCACACCGCGCCATCGACCTCGAACCACACCTGATTGGGCTGCGAGCCGATCATGAAATCGCGGTTGACCACCTCGAGCAGGAGCGTGCCGTGCGGTCGGATCGCGTCGTGAAACTTTCCAATCGTGAGCTGGTTTTCTTCTTCGCTGAAGTAGCCGAACGTGGTGCCCCAACAGAGCATTGCATCGAACGGATACTCGAACGTGACTTCGCGCATGTCGCCGCGCACGAAGTCGATTTGCAACCCGCGATCTTCCGCCTCGTCGTACGCACGGCCGACCATCGTCGGTGAAATATCGAGACCGACCATGTGATAGCCCCGCGAGGCGAGCTCGACGGTTTGCACCCCCAACCCGCAGCCGACGTCGAGGATTTTGGATCCAACCGGCATGCGCAGGGCGCGCTCGATGAAACCACACTCGACGGCAACTTCTTTTGGCGTCGACGTTCGAACGGTCCGCAGGTATGCCTCCCCAAAGAAATGCTCGTGCCAGGGTCCGTCATCGTCCGCTTCGACCTCGGGCGGCCCCGAGTCGGTCGAATCGGCCGGCGGAGGCGGAGGCTTCGGCATTGGAATCAAGATGTCCGGGGCCACGTCGAGCGGCGGTGCGATGTCGCTTCGGGAAAGCACGTCCGCATCATCGAGGAAAAGCTCTTCCGGAGGATCGCTGTACCGTGCCGTGACGGGCGGCGTCGTCGAAGCTCGGATCTTGGGAGGCTCACTGAAATGGACGTCGATGGACGGCGTCGACACATCCTCTTCGTCGAGCTGCGGCTCTGCATCCAAGAGCGGGTCGGCAACCGTCATGAACGAGGGTTCGGTGGGTTCCCGGTCATCGCTCGGGTCGACCGCAAACGTTACACCGCTCGGAGGATCGAGATCGAGTACGTTCGAGATCTCGCGCGGCGCGCCGTCGCCATTGGTGCGGGCCGTAGCCGCGTTGTCCAAAACGCTGGCGCGGGGAATGTCGCTGATCGGAACTCGAAGGGCCCGCCGCCTCCGCGGAGCAGGCGACGAGATCACCTCAGGCTCGTCGGCTGGCTCACCGCTCACCGCTTCTCCCCCTTGGCCATGGCCTCACCCATGCGAATCGACGAACCCGGTTTCGCAACGACCTCCAGCTCACAGGCCGGGGGAGTCATCACGATCGCCGTCGAGCCCATGTGAAACACACCGAGCTCGTCGCCGCGGTCGCATGGAATCGGAGAATCGGCGTAGCTCCGCAGTCCCGGAGTATCCCCCCGGTTCGTCTGCACATCATCAAAGCTCACCCCGATGCGTCCCACTCCGATCGCTCCCACCATGATCGTCGTCACAATTCCATGCACGACGCTCTCTTGCACAATAGCAAGACGCTCGTTCCTTGCGAAAAGCTGAGGGATAAACTCGGTCCCAATTCGGTTGACAGGGAACAAGGTGCCCGGAACGTAGCGCATGCACTGGACGCTTCCGCAGGTCGGCGCGTGTACGCGATGGTAGTCCCGCGGCGAGAGGTAGACGATGAAGTAGTGCCCACCCTCGTATTCGCGCGCGGCAGCGGAGTCGCCGAGGAGCGCCTCGGCGGTGTACGGCTGCCCTTTCACGATGAGCTCGCCCTTCGCCGAAATCTCCCCGAGGTCCTCGATTCGACCGTCCGCTGGGGACACTAGGGCTCCCGGGTCGGGGTCGACCTGCCTCGACCCCTCGAGAAGCCTTCGGGTGAAGAAGTCGTCGAAAGTGCGAAAGCCCCCTGAAGGCACGTCGACTTCGCTCAGGTCGACGTCGTACGCGCGGACGAACGCCGCCACCGCAGCGTCCACAAGCAGCTGGGGCGCCCTCGATGCCGCAAGTCCGCCCAGCGCTCTACTCAGCCGCTTGCGCGGCAGAGCACGGAGCGTTTGAGCGGCCAGCCGTGAAGCACTCATCCCCATACCGGTGCAGTTCAGAAATGGTATCTGACTGGACGATCTCCCGTCAAACCTCTGCAACCTACAAGCCTCTGAAATCCCGGAGATTTTGGGCTCTCAAACGCGAGAGTGCCCCGCCGGGATTTGGACCCTAACGAGGCACTCGCAGCCGCATAGCTTGAACTAAACCGCTGATTCGCCGCGCTCGCCCGTACGGATCCGGACGGACTCTTCGACCGGCGATACGAAGATCTTGCCGTCGCCGATTCGGCCCGTCTTGGCCGCGTTTTCTATGGCTTCGATCACCGAAACGACAAGCGAATCTGGAACGACGATCTCCACCTTCACTTTGGGGACAAAGTCGACCACGTACGCGGACCCCCGATAAACCTCTCGCTTGCCGCCCGTACGGCCGAATCCTTTGACCTCCGTCACGGTCATGCCTTTGATGCCTACTTCGTTGAGGGCATCCTTCACCTCATCGAGCTTGAAAGGCTTAATAATGGCTTCCACCTTCTTCATGGGACCTCCGAAACTTCAAGCAGCCCAACGAGAACCGCCGATGCGAAAGGGTGTACCCCCCGATTATTTCCGAATTGTTTCGGAGGGGTAAATACGAAAGTGGGAGGCTGAACTTGGGCGGTTTGTCCAGGGTGAGGTCGCTCAGAACTGCTCCCGGCGTTTTGCAGCAGCGTCGACGCGCGGTGGCCGGCCGTACGGCCCCGAGGCCTGGGTGCTAGGCTAGGCGGCCGATGGCGTCGATTCTCACCACGGTTCGTGACCTGGAGCGTCTGCGACAGATTGCCGGTGTCTTGGCCGTCCATGGCTTCGGCGAGGTCGTCGAGCGGACGGGCCTGAGCACTTTGATCCCCGGCCGCAAGCGGGGCGACAGCGCACGGACTCCGGCGGGCATTCGACTTCGGAAGGTGCTGGAGGACCTCGGGCCCTCGTTTGTGAAGCTCGGCCAGATCATGTCCACGCGCCCGGACCTGATTCCCGAGGACATCTTGGTCGAGCTCAGGAAGCTGCAGGACGAAGTCCCGGCGGAGCCGTTCGACGTGATTCGGGGCCAAGTCGAGCGAGAGCTCGGCTGTGAGCTCTCGGAAGCCTACGAATCGTTCGAGGAGACCCCGCTTGCCTCGGCTTCAATCGCGCAGGTTCACAGGGCGCGTCTTCGCGATGGCGATCACGCGCCAGAGGTCGTCGTCAAGGTGCAGCGCCCGCAGGTGCAGGCTCTGATGGCTAGGGATGTGGACCTCCTCTACTGGCTCGCTAAGGCCATCGTCCGCTCGATGCCCGAGTCGCATCTGTATCGGCCGATCAGCCTCGTCGAAGAGTTCGATCGCTCGGTGTCCGCCGAGCTCGACTTCTCGCTCGAGGCGGACAACCACGAGCGCTTCACCGAGAATTTCCAGCGCAACCCAAACGCCAAGTTTCCAAAGGTCTACCGGAGCGCGAGCGCAAAGCGGGTATTGACGCTCGAGTACCTCGAAGGGCGCAAGGTCTACGCCGCGCAACGCGCGGGGGTCAGCGGGGAGCTGATCGCGAAGCGCTCCGTCGAAATCATCATCCAGCAGATCTTCGAAGACGGCTTCTTTCATGCGGACCCGCATCCGGGAAACATCATCATCCTGGGCACAGACGACGACCCCGTCATCGGTATGATCGACGTCGGAATGGTGGGCCGGCTCTCGCCGAAGATGCGCGATCGGACCATCGATTTGATGCTGGCGGCAGTTCGCGAGGACTACGGCGGGATCGCCGACGCGCTCTATGCGATCGGTCGGCCCGTTCGCAAGATCGACCGTGAGGCCTACGATGCCGAGGTCGCGGCCTTGGCCCAGCGTTACCTCGGAAAGCGACTCAAGGAAATCGAGCTCGGGTCCTTGATCCGAGACCTGGTGATGGCGTCTCGGAAATTCGGCGTCGAGATTCCGACGGAGTTCTTGATGCTCGGCAAGAGCCTGATGACGGTCGAAGGCGTCGGCAAGGAGATCTACCCGGAGCTCGATCTGCTCGAAGAAGTGCGCCCCTATTTCATGGCTCTGTTCCAGCAACGTTTCTCGCCGGAGCGCATGACGCAGGATGCGCTTCGAGGTTTGCGCAGGCTCGGCGCCGCGACCTCCGAGATGCCCCTGCAGCTCGAAGAGATTCTCGAAGACCTTCGGAAGGGCGCATTCACAGTTCGCACCCAGCAAACTCAGCTCGAATCGGCTGCGGATCGCCTCGGCCGGCGCGCGTTTAGCGGACTGGTGGTCGGCTCGCTGATCATCGCCGCTGCGATTCTGCTTTCGCAGGAGAGCTATTGGCTCGGCGGTCTGGCCGCGGCTGCCGGCGCCTTGTACGCGCTCGGCCACAGCGCCCGCGTCTGGTTGCTCGGCAAGCCCGAGCCCTGAGCTAGCCCCGAATTGCGCGTCCGAGGATCAGACCGAGCGCGCCGGCGAGGAGGCAGACCACGACCGTGCCGGCCATGTAGAGCGCGACTCGCCCGAAGGCCTCGTTCTGCATGAGCCCAATGCTCTCGAGATTGAACGCGGAATAGGTCGTGAAGCCGCCCATCACGCCAGTGCCCAGCAGCAAGCGGAGGTCTGCGCCAAACCAGGATCGGTCCTCGGCGAGCACAAACACCAAGCCGAGCCCCAGCGAGCCGAGCGCATTGACCGTGAACGTCGCCCAAGGAAACCCATGCCCGATGGTGATCGGCCCGAGCAGCAGGGAAACCCAGTACCGAAGACAGGACCCTGCCGCACCCCCGATCGCAACCAACACGAAGCTCACGTTCGCTTTGTAGACGACATGTTTGCGCATGCGCAAGAGCCCTGCGTGCTAGAGTGCGTGCCGTGATCAGCGAGGACTTTGCCTTTTATGGCTTTGACGAGACGTCCTGGGATCGGCTCGTCGCCCTGTTCCTCGGGGAAGATCGCACCGAGGCCGGCGGGGTTCTCGTCGTCGTGGTCGACGCGAATCGCACGCCGGTCGCGAGCTTCCATACGGCGAAGGGCTCACTCGACCCCGCAACCCTGCCATCACTGGTCGACCTCGAAGCCCTCTGCCAGGCGACCTCGGCCGGCGCCTGCATCCTGATGCGCGAACGCGCAATGCCGGACCTCCTGGACTACCTCGCCGATCCATTGGACCCCGACCAGGACTTCGTCACGCGAGTCATGCGGTTTGCGCACGTCTTGCGTGAGCTCGGCAATGGCAACTGGCTTCGTGTTTGGCCCAATCCCCTACCCCATCTTCTGCTCGCTGCCGCACCCGCAGCCAAGCCCGCCATCGACTTCTTCTTGCCGGACGGGATGAGCGTCGTGCTTGGCGTGTTTGACGATGGGGAGCTTTGGACCGGCGCGGTGCTTCGTCGGAAGGCGGGCAGCCTGGACGTCTTCGCCGGACCCCAGGCGATTTCCAGCTGGGCCGGTCCGCTCGGTGGAGCCTGGCGCCGCGATCACCGTGTCCTGGCCCAAGCCATCGGGCGCGAGCTTGGGCCGATCCACGTCGGCCTTTTCATGGAGCGCTCCACGGCGCGCGCTCTGCTCGCCGGCGCCCAAGCCGGAGAGTGGGCCATGGCGTATGCGGCCCGGGACCTCATCCTCCATCCGCTGCCTGCTTACGCCGCCGCGGGACTTGGGATCGACGTCGTTGGCGGTGCGGCCAAGTACGTCTTTCAGGCGCTCGACGGGATCGACAGCGACGAGCTCGTCACGATCGCGCAGGGGTTTTGGCGCGGCCTCACGGACGGCAAGGGCCTCGAAGGCCTGCTCGGGTTCTCTCCGTCCCAGGCACTTTCGGAGGCCTTGAGCAAAGTCCAACGCAGTCCTCCGCCGCCCAGCAAGGAACGAGCCGACCGGGTTACCTCAGACGACGACCCAGGCCAGCTCAAGTGAGCAGCCCTGCACAGATCGCCGCTTCTTTGACAAGATTGGCGACAATATGTACCTTTGTCCCACCTGCTCAACGAAGCAGGGGACATTTGTGCAGCAATTAGAGGCTAACGAGAAGGCGGTGAGAGATGCGAGCGGGGGAAAGCATGCATAAGCTAACGGCGCGCCAGAAGGCGGTCCTTGAGTACATATCAGACTCGATTCACTCGAGGGGGTACCCACCCACCCTCCGTGAAATCGGAAATCATCTCGGCATTCGCAGCACCAACGGGGTCAACGACCACCTGCGGGCGCTCGAGCGCAAAGGCTACCTCACCCGGGAGGACATGAAGTCGCGGACCCTGCGCTTGATGAAGACCCCGGATGGCAGGCCGAGCAGCCGTCCGCCAGCCTCCAACGACGACCTCATCGCGATTCCCATCGTGGGGCGCGTCGCAGCCGGCGCCTTGAGCGAAGCCATCGAGCACCCCGAAGACACCGTGCACATCGACCGAATGCTCATCGGCGGCCAGCGCGACGTCTTCGGTCTTCGTGTCACCGGCGAATCGATGATCGAGGCGGGTATCTTCGACGGCGACTTCGTCTTCGTACGCAAGCAGCTCACCGCCAACCGCGGCGAGGTGATCATCGCCCTGGTCGGCGACGAGGCCACTTGCAAGTACTACTTCCCAGAGCGGGAGCACATTCGCCTTCAGCCCGCCAACAAGGACATGGCGCCGATTCTCATCCCGAAGAACGACTGGCGCACCACCCAGGTGCTCGGCGTCGTCGTCGGCGTCTACCGCCGCCTAAACTAACCCCAGCAAAAAGGGGACAGTCCCCTTTTTCGTACGATGAACCCCTCGAAAAGGCCTTTTTCGAGGGGTTTTGTCTTGTATGGTGCGCGGATGACTTCGACCCAACGAGTCCTGATGGGGCCCGGGCCCTCCGACGTTCCTGCGCGCGTCTTGGAAGCTCTCTCGCGGCCCACCATTGGGCATCTCGATCCGATTTTTCTTCGAGTCCTGGACGAGTCCCAGGCGATGCTTCGCCAGGTATTCGGCACCGAGAACGCCTTGACGCTCCCCATGTCGGCGACCGGTTCAGCGGGTATGGAGACCTGCTTCGCCAATCTGCTTGAAGCGGGCGACCAGGCGCTGATTTGCAGGCATGGCGTCTTCGGTGGACGGATGGCCGAAGTGGCGCGACGTTGCGGTGCAGAGGTGACTATCGTCGATGCACCGTGGGGACAGGCCATCGATCCGGACGAGCTCGCGAAAGCGGCAAAGAAGCGCCCTTTCAAAGTCGTCGCCATCGTACACGCCGAAACGTCGACCGGTGTGCTGCAAGACCTCGGTCCGTTCCGTGCCATCGCAGATTCCTGTGGCGCGCTGCTTCTCGTCGATGCGGTGACCTCTCTTGCCGGCGTCCCGGTCGACGTCGACCGCATGGGAATCGACGCCGTGTATTCGGCGACACAGAAGTGCATTTCCTGCCCGCCGGGTCTTTCTCCGGTTTCGTTTTCGGAGCGCGCGCTGCGCGTGTTGCTGACGCGCAAGACGCCGGTCCAAAGCTGGTACTTCGATCTGAACCTGATCGGCCAGTACTTCGGAGGCGAGCGCGTCTACCACCACACCGCTCCGGTCAACATGATCTTCGCACTGCACGAAGCGCTTCGATTGGTGCTCGAGGAAGGCCTCGAAGCCCGCTACACGCGTCACCGTGCGCAAGCAAATTCGCTTCGCCAAGGCCTGGAGTCGCTGGGGCTCGAGCTTCCCGTCGCCGAAAGCAGCCGCCTCCCTCCCCTCACGCTGGTTCGGATCCCCGAAGGCGTCGATGACCGCGCCGTGCGAACGAAGCTCCTCGAGGACCACGGCCTCGAGATCGGCGGAGGCCTCGGCGACTTCAAAGGCAAAGCCTGGCGCATCGGCCTGATGGGCGCCTCGGCCACCTCGCGCCACGTCGAGCTCTGTCTCGGCGCGCTGGAAGAAGCGCTTCGGTGAGCGTTTCTTTCAGCCGATGACTTTGTCTTCGTCGCGCAGTTTGGTGATCGCGGCGTCGTCCAGGCCGAGGACTTCGCGCAGCACGGCATCGGTGTGCTGTCCGATCGCTGGGGCACAGACGGGGGGAACGCGGCTGTACGACGAAAAGTCGAACGGGGTGCCCGGAACCGGATAGCTGCCGATGCCCGGCTGCTCCAGCACGCTGAACAGCTCGTTGTTGCCGCTGCACTCCTCGGCGACTGCTTCGCGGATCGTTCGGTAGCGGTCCCAGCAGACACCGTTCTCGTCAAACACCTTCCGGACCGCGTCGAGATCGTGGACCCGGAACCAGGCCTCGAGGACGCCTGCGAGCTCCCGCGTGGCGTGCCAGCGGTTGCCCGGCTCGCTCAGGTCCAGGCCCAGCCGTTGTCCAACCGCGTCGAACTCCTCTTGCAAGCCGGTGGCGTTTCGCAACCCCTTCCACTGTCGGCTCGTCAGCGCGACGACCATCACGCGGGCGCCGTCCGCCGTGACGAAGTCGCGTCCGAAGGCGCCGTAGAGGTAGTTGCCGAAACGGGGGCGATCCGAATCGTTGATGACGATTTCGGCGACCTTGCCGAGGTTGCCGAGCATGGCCAGGGCGACGTCCTTGAGCGCGATGCGCACGTACTGGCCCTCCCCCGTCCGGCGTCGATGCCGCTCGGCGGCCAAGAGCGCGACAACCAGCATCTGGCCGCTGATGCAGTCCCATGCGGGCAAGACGTGATTCACCGGCTCGTCCCACTCAACTGGACCGGTGACCTTGGGGAAGCCAACCGCAGGATTTACCGTGTAGTCGACGGCGTTGGACCCATCGCGCGCGCCAATCAGATTGATCATGATCAAATCCGGACGCTTCTCGCGCAGGCGCTCATAATCGAGCCAGCCTCGCGCGGGGAAGTTCGTGACAAACAAGCCGCCTTGCTCGCCCGGCGCGCAGATCAGGTCGGTGATCAGCTCGCGGCCGCGATCCGACCTCATGTCGACCGTGATCGAGCGTTTGCCCTTGTTGAGGCCGGCCCAAAACAAGCTCTCGTTGTCGTCGGTGACCGGCCAGCGGCGGTAGTCGAGGCCGCCACCGAGCGGGTCGAAGCGAATGACATCGGCGCCCATCTGCGCCAGCGTCATGCCCGCGAGTGGAGCGGCGACAAAGGCCGAGCC
>CAMYMX010000090.1 GCA_947259605.1 uncultured Polyangiaceae bacterium
CTGGCTCAACGGGTTCTTCTTTTCGGGCTTGTTGAAGGTTAGGGTGACGATGTGGCCGTCCTGCTGCACCAGCAGGGATTGAAAGTCGCGCTCCTCCATCGCGGGATTCTTGGGCGGCCATTGCGCGAATTCAAGGCAAATGATTCCCCGCGTAATGTCGCGTGGTTGCAGCGGTTTCGGCGTGCGTGTAGTGTGGGCACTGGAGCAGGTGGGGAATTGAACGTGCAACGAATCGGACGTGCCTTGGCACTGCTGGCGGTGTTTTCGCTGTCGGCTATGCCCCACCACGCCGAAGCCCAGGAACAACCCACCGCGGCCCTTGAGAACGTTCGGGCTACGCCGAAGGGCACGATCGGCCTCGGCCTGGTCGGGGCCGAGCTTGGGCTCATCATTCCGTCGGTGTCCGGCCTCAACAAAGCTTGGGCCCTTTCGGTGTTTCCGATCGTCGGCGCCACCGGGGGCGCGCTTGCCGGTTATTTTGCGCTCGACAAGCCTGGCCGCTCGAAGGGTTCGGTTGCCGCGCTGGTCGTTGGCCTCGCCGGTGTGATGCCGGCCATTCTGGTTACCGTCAAAGGCGTCCGCAAAGAGCGGCAAGATAGCTGGGAGCCCACGCAGCAGATTCAGCTGCGAAGCGAGAAAGAGAACCGAGCCCTCGAGACCGCCGAAGCGGGGTCCGGGCTTGTTCGGCGTTCCCGTTCCGGCCTGCGCATCGCGGCGCCTGCTTTTTCTTTTTCTAGACGGGCTGTGCAAGACGCCGAAACCCTGCGAATGGGCGGCCTGCGCGACCGAACGGAGATGCGGCTTTCCCTCGCGTCGGGCGTGTTTTAGCGTCCCTTCATGATCATCTCTACGGTGCGGCGTACCGTTCGCGAGCGCGGGTTGGTTTCCCGTGGCGACCACGTCTTGGTGGCGTGCTCCGGCGGGCCGGATTCGACCGCGCTGGTGGACGTGCTCCATCGCCTGCGCGCTGAGCTGGGTATCACGCTCTGCGTTGCATCGATCGACCACGGTCTCCGGCCCGAATCGGCGGCCGAAGTGGAGCAGGTGTCGGCGCTCGCAAGCGACCTCGGCCTTCCCTTCTACGGGGCACAGGTCGAGGTAACCAAGCAGCGGCCGTCGATTCAGGGCCAGGCCCGCGAGGTCCGCTATGGCGCGCTCCATCAGATCGCCCGGACGCATGGCGCGACGTGCATTGCCGTGGGTCACAGCCAAGACGATCAGGCTGAAACGGTGATCGCCCGAATTCTGCGTGGAACCGGGATTCGTGGGCTCGGGGCGATCGAGCCACGGCGGGCTGACGGGGTGATCCGGCCGCTCCTCGACTGCCGTCGTTCCGAGCTTCGCGCCTACGTTCTCGAGCGGGGTCTGCCGTTCATCGATGATCCGTCCAATCATCAGCGGGACTTCGAGCGGGTTCGCATTCGTCATGAGGTCTTGCCCGTGCTCCTCGCCGAGGATTCAAGTTTGGTCGAGCATCTCAGCGCGCTCGGCGAAGAGGCTGCGGAGCTCAATGCCTACCTCGACGCACAGCTTCCCGAACTCGGGCCACAGGGGGAGCGTACGATTTCGATCGAGACCCTGACGGAGCTTGCCCTGCCGATTCGAATTCGATGGTTACGTCGCTGGATCGCCCAGGAAACCGGGTTGACCCCAAACCGCAGCCACCTGGTCGAGATCGGCCGACTTCTTACGGGTAAGGGAGAGGTCCTGCTAGGATCAGATTGGTCGGTCCGGCGGCAAAGCGGCGGGCTTTCGTTGGAATATCGTGAGCATCGAAGAACACGCAGCAACCGCACTTGAGTCGCCCTCGAGTCGGCAAAGGTGGCAAAGGTTGCCAAGTGGGCTTTGCGGCCTCACAAAGACAGTTAGGGTCGTGGCTCCCAGCTAGTTCGACAGCTCGGCCTCCCGTCCCGCCTTACCATATGAAACAAAGCCAAAAAACACTGCTCTTCTGGGTTCTCGTGATCCTGATGTGCATCGTGATCTTCAACTTCGTCGCGCGCGAGGAGCAGCCTCGGAGCGTTCCGTTCAGCGAGTTCGTCACCGACGTCTCCGCGGGCAAGGTTCAGAAGGTCAAAATCCGCCCACAAGACAACAGCGGCGAGTACACGTACTGGCTCAAGTCGGCAGACGAAAGCGCGCAAGGTCAGCGTGGCGTCCGCAACGAGAAGGTCACCGTTGGTATCATGGGCGAGCAGATCAACCAGCAGTTGCTCGATAACGAAGTGAGTGTCGAGTACCTGCCCGAAGATCAAAACAGCCTCTGGACGAGCATCTTGGTGACCTGGCTTCCGATGATTTTCCTCGTAGGCATCCTTCTGTTCTTCATGCGACAGCTTCAGGCGTCTGGCGGCAAGGCGATGAGCTTCGGCAAGTCGCGCGCGCGCTTGCTCAACGAGTCTCAGAACAAGGTCACGTTTAAAGACGTTGCTGGCATCGACGAGGCCAAAGACGACTGCGAAGAGATCATCGCCTTCCTCAAAGACCCGAAGAAGTTCCAGCGCCTCGGGGGCCGTATTCCGAAGGGGGTGCTGCTCATGGGTGCGCCTGGCACTGGTAAAACGCTTCTGGCGCGCGCCATTGCCGGCGAGGCCGGGGTCCCGTTTTTCAGCATTTCCGGATCGGACTTCGTAGAGATGTTCGTCGGCGTGGGTGCCTCACGAGTTCGTGATTTGTTCGAGCAGGGCAAAAAGCATGCGCCGTGCATCATCTTCATCGACGAGATCGACGCCGTCGGCCGCCATCGGGGCTCTGGGCTGGGCGGTGGTCACGACGAGCGCGAGCAGACTTTGAACCAGCTCCTGGTCGAAATGGATGGTTTCGAATCGAGCGAAGGTGTCATCATCATCGCGGCGACCAACCGGCCCGACGTCCTGGACCCGGCGATCCTTCGTCCCGGCCGCTTCGACCGCCGCATCATCGTGCCCCGACCCGACTTGAACGGCCGCCAGGGCATTCTCGCGGTGCACACACGAAAGGTGCCTCTCAGTGACGACGTCCAGCTGGACATCATCTCTCGCGGTTCGCCTGGTTTCTCAGGCGCTGACCTCGAGAACCTAGTCAACGAGGCCGCGCTCCTCGCCGCCCGTCAGGACAAGGACGTCGTCTCCATGTCTGACTTCGAAATGGCAAAAGACAAGGTCATGATGGGCTCAGAGCGCCGCTCCTTGGTCATCAGCGAGCACGAGCGCAAGACGACCGCGTACCACGAAGCTGGTCATACCCTGGTCGCGTGGAAGCTGCCGAATCACGACCCGATTCACAAGGTCACGATCATTCCACGCGGCCCCGCGCTTGGTCTGACGATGGCGCTCCCCGAGGAGGACCGCCTCAGCTACAGCGCGGACTGGGTGCTCGACCGAATCGCCATGGCGCTCGGCGGGCGTCTGGCCGAAGAGGTGGTGTTCGGCCAGCTCACCACCGGTGCCGCCGACGATTTCAAGAAGGCGACCCAGCTGGCCCGGTCCATGGTCACCGAGTGGGGCATGAGCGTATCCCTCGGGCCACTCTCGTACGTCGAGAAAGAAGAGACCGGTTTCCTCGGTCAGTCCTATCACAAGGACTACTCCGAAGAGACGGCCAAAGAGATCGACGACGAGGTTCGCAGCATCATCAGCGCCCAGTACGATCGCGCCAAGGCGATCGTCGAAGCGCACCGCACGGAGCTCAACCTGATCGCCGAGGCCCTGCTCGAGCGAGAGACCCTCGGCCGCGAAGAGATCGAGGCGATCATGTCCGGCAAGGACTTGCCGCCGTCGGTCACGGTGAGCGTGCCGACGTACGCCGAGAAGCGCCGCGAAAACGAAGAGAAGCGAAAGGGCGCAATCTTTCAGCCCCGTCCGCGCGAGGTTCCCAGCGCAGGGTAGACGACGGAGGTCCTGATGCCCGAGCTGTGGGGCGTCCTCAATGTGACGCCGGATTCGTTCAGCGATGGGGGCAAGTACCTGGAGCTTCGGGCAGCGATCGATCACGGCCGGCGGTTGCTGCAGGAGGGCGCCGACCTGCTCGATATCGGCGGAGAATCCTCGAGGCCCGCGGGCCGAACCTATGGCGAAGGCTTCGATGAGGTGCCGGCCGCCGATGAGATTCGACGCGTCGTGCCGGTCATCGAAGCTCTGGCCGGACGGCTCGGGGCGCGCGTTTCCATCGATACCGTCAAGCCGGAGGTCGCCACCGCGGCGCTCGCGGCCGGCGCCGGCGTCGTCAACGACGTGCGTTGCGCTGAAGATCCCGCGCTCGCGAAGGCCGCCGCAGCAAAGGGCGCCGACTACGTCATCATGCACAATCGCGGCCGAGGCGAAGTGCGCTCGCCCAACACCGACTACGCGGACGTCGTCGAAGACGTGCTCACCGAGCTCTTGGCGGCCGCTGAACGCGTGGAACTTGCCGGGGTCCCACGGGCGTCCGTCTGGCTCGACCCGGGGCTCGGATTCGCAAAGACAGCCGCCCAGTCGGCCGTACTGCTAAGTTCTCTTGGGCGTTTCCGAAAGACCGGATACCGTGTACTAGTGGGGCCTTCGCGGAAATCCTTCATCGCCGAGCTTGCGCCTAATCCAGGCGGAGAGCCCCCGCGTGCCGACGAGCGCCTCGGCGGCACGGCAGCCGCGGTTGCGATCTGCGCAGCTGCACGAGTCGATGCGGTACGCGTCCACGACGTCTTTGCGATGCGCCAGCTGATTCGAGTCACGCAGGCCCTTCGTGAAGCCGGAAGAGGCGAACGGTGATCGAGGTGCTCACCAGCGTCTTGAGCGAGCTCAGCTCCGGCTTTTCGAGCTTCTTTCAGCGGAGCCCTTGGGACGTGCTCCACGACGTGCTGGATATCGGCCTCGTCGCGGTTCTCATCTACTGGGCTTTGGTCATCTTGCGTGGAACCCGCGCGATGCAGGTGGCCATCGGACTCTGTCTCGTTTTTGTCGGCTACCTCTTTGCGCGTCGCGTCGGCTTGGTGACCGTCACCACGATTCTGGATTCGGTGCTCGCCTATCTGGCGGTCATCGTCGTCATCATCTTCCAATCCGACATTCGGCGGGCGCTCGCCCGAATGGGAAGGCGACCACTCCTTCGGGGGCAGCGTACCGCCAAGGAGACGCAAACCATCGAAGAAGTGATCAAAGCCGCGGGAACACTTGCGCAGAAGCGTATCGGGGCCTTGGTCGCGTTCGAGCGGAGCGCTGCGCTCGACGAATTCATCGAGCGGGGTACCGAGGTCGATGCTGCCGTTAGCAAAGAGCTGCTGCACAGCGTGTTCGTACCGAGCTTCGAAAACCCCATGCACGACGGCGCCGTTGTGATCCGTGAAGGTCGCATCTGGCAGGCAGGCGTGTTCCTGCCCATGGCAGGCTCTGCCGGGGGGGACCGTTCCCTGGGTGCGCGCCACCGCGCTGGCATTGGCATCACCGAAGAAACCGATGCGGTCGTGGTGGTCGTCAGCGAAGAGCGTGGGGCGATTTCTCTGTGCTTCGACGGCAACATCGTTCGGAACCTCGACGTTGGGTCGCTGCGGGATGCGCTTTACGGCCTCTTTTACGCGCCCAAGCGCAGTCGCCGCAAAGCCGCAGATCGCCGCACGACCCTCGCGCCTCCCGAGGCGAGCCGTTCGCAGAGCCCCGACGCCGTCATCACCGTCAAAAAGGCGGAGGAAACACGGTGAGCGCGATCGCCGAAGCGTTGAATGCCGTCCGACTCTTCGTCACGGAGAACATCGGACTCAAAGCCAGCGCGCTCGGCATCGCGATCCTCATGTTCTCGCTCGTGCACGGCGCGGAGGACATGGAGCGAAACATCTACGTCGACGTCGTCGTCCGGCCGCCACCCGACGCCAAGGACATGATCCTGGTGACCGAGACGCCGGACCGGGTACGCGTGCGTCTCAAAGGTAGCCGTGCCCGCTTAAACTCGCTCCGACAGGAAGCGTTGCCTGCGGTCGACATAGAGCTCAAGTCGCGCGACGAATCCCGTTACTATTTTGAAAAAGAGATGTTCGATTTGCCAACGGGCGTTTCGGTCATGCAGGTCGTGCCACCTTCCTTGGTGTTCAAGTGGGTACCTCGCGCCGTCCGCGACATCCCGGTCGAGGTCTTTTTCGAGGGCACGCTGCCTCCGGGCCTCGAGTGGGCGGGGGAGCCCGAGGTGTTTCCCGAGGCTGTCGAGGTTGATGGCCCGCGAGATGTCGTGAACTCGATCCGCACAGTTCGTTCGATGCAGATTGACGTATCAGCGCTCGAAGAAGGTGTGGTTCAGCGCGAGATTCAACTGGTCGCGGCTCCCGCGAACACGAGCTTCGACACACAATCCATTTTGGTGACCCTGCGGGTCCAACCCAGGTTGAAGGTTCGCGTGCTCTCGCCGCTGCGGGTCGACGCGGAGGGCGTCGTACCTCGTGCGCTTCGGCCTCGCGCGGTCGCCGCTCGCATCCGCGGTCCTGAGGCGATGATCGACGCCCTGAATCCGGCTTCCGTGCTCGCGATCGTGAGCTTGAGCGAAGCCTCGACGAAAAAGGGCGCGGTGTCAGTGCCGGTCGAGCTTCGCGGACTGCCCGATGACATCGAGGTGCTCGGAGTCGAGCCGCCGGCCATCACAGTCCTGTTCAACGAGCCGCCACTCCCCCCGTAAGATCGCCTCGGGATCACAGGGCTTCTCCGCTCGCTGGCTAGCGGGCGAGCTTGAACTCTTTTTTGGCTTCCGCGGCGATGCCGTTGGCCATCGCCTCGATGCGGTCCTGTTTGGGGCCCTCGATCATCACACGGAGCTTCGGCTCGGTTCCGCTCCATCGTACGAGCACCCGGCCGTTCTTGCCCAGCGACTTCTCCGCACGAGCGATCGCGCGACTGGTCTTGGGCAGCTCTTGAAGAGCGCGGCGATCGGGGAGTGTGACGTTCACCAGGACTTGTGGAACACGCTGCATCGCCTCGCTTGCGAGCTCGGACAGAGGCCGCCCCTCTCGCAGCACGATGGCGAGCACCTGCATCGCCGCGACCAGGCCGTCGCCGGTCGTCGCATGGTCGAGAAAGATCAAGTGTCCGGACTGTTCGCCACCGAAATTGAGTCCGCGTTGCCGCATTGCGTCCACGACGTAGCGGTCACCAACGTTACAGCGAAGCAGTTTGCCACCGTCCTCTTCGATGGCGCGCTCGAGGCCGAGGTTGCTCATGACCGTAGTGACGAGGGTTCGTCGCCGGAGGCGCTTGGCGCGGAGCATACGCGTCGCGCAAAGAGCCATGATGACGTCGCCGTCGATCTGATTGCCCTTCTCGTCGATCATGATGATGCGGTCGGCGTCGCCGTCCAGGGCGATTCCGAGATCTGCACCACGCTTACGGACTTCTTTGGCGCAGGCTTCCGGATGCAATGCGCCGACTTTGTGGTTGATGTTCTTGCCGTTGGGCCGCACCCCGATGGCATGGGTCGTCGCACCGAGCTCGGAGAAGACGAGCGGCGCCGTACGGTACGCGGCGCCGTGCGCTGCGTCGACGACGATCTTCACGCCTTCCAAGGTCAATTCGTTCGGGAAAGACGCTTTGACGAAAGCGACGTATCGGCCCGGCGCGTCGTCCAATCGCTCGGCGCGGCCAACGCGGACTCCGGTCGGACGCTTCTCGTCGAGCTCAGAACCAAAGATCAGAGCCTCGACTTCCAGCTCAACTTCATCGGGGAGCTTAAAGCCATCCGATCCGAAGATCTTGATTCCATTGTCCTGGTAGGCGTTGTGCGAGGCACTGATGACCACTCCTGCATCAGCGCGCATGCTAGTCGTGAGGTGCGCGATGGCGGGCGTAGGCAGTGGCCCGGATAGGAGCACCTCACCGCCGAGGGCGCAGATCCCCGAAGCCACGGCGGTCTCGAAAAGATAGCCTGAAAGGCGAGTGTCCTTTCCAACGACGATCCTGGGCACGTGTTTCACCCGCTGACCGGCCTGATAGGCAATGGCGGCACCGATGCGAAAGGCGACCTCCGGTGTCATGTCCCCGCGATTGGCAAGGCCTCGAATGCCATCGGTTCCAAATAGTTTGCGACTCATGCTTGCCTCATGGCTCCCAGGTGATGTCGATGCTCCAGTTCGACGGCGGAGCGAACGTGCCCGTCGTCACGAAGTTTAGTGGCCAAAGTGCCTCGATCAAGAAACCAGGGCGCTGGGCCTGTGCCGTCGTGTTGGGGCCGCCTTCAGCTCGCCGCGCCACGAACTGCCCTTCGACGTACAGCCCTCGGATCGGAACATTGTCTGGGAGCACGCTGTCGACGTTGAAACCGACTTGCACGGCGGTGTCACCTTCGGTGTCGTCGGCGGAGGCTTGTCCTCGAGTGATGCCAAACGTCGGAGCAAATCCGCCAAACTGAGACTGTAATGAAGCGGAGAACAGTCCGGCTGCCACGCCGCTCAGGAAGTCCGTCGTATCCTGCGATGCTTGCGCGGTCGACGTGTTGACCCCGCGTTGTTGACGCGTCGTTCCCGTGACGAGCAGGGCGATCACCTGCGCTTGGCTGGTCGTGGGCACGCTCGACTTGAACTCGATTGTCGGGTCGCTGAGGCGACCGGAGACGATGACAGTCACGTCGTCGTTGCTCCCGCGCAGGGAGTGGCGTGCAACCAGGTCGACTTTGGCGTCCATTTCTGGGTCGCCGTCGAAAACCATGTTGCCCGAACGCACTTCAAACCGTTTCCCAAAAACCTTGAAATTGCCCGTGTGGAGGGTCACCGTGCCCTCGACGGAAAGCTCTTCGGCCATGCGCGTATCCAACCTGGCCGTCGCCTCGACGTAGAAGCCTTGGTCTTTGCTCCGGATGACCAGTCGACCGTCGGAGCGCACCTTCAGATTTACGAAGTACGCACCGGATTTGCGAACCGGCTCATTTTCCTCGCCGACGAAGAAGACCTCCGGATGCGGTGCGAGGTCTTGCGGGGTCGCCGAGGTTTCCGGGATGTCTAACACCAGCTTGCTCAGGGTCACCTCTCCATTGAGCCCCTCCTCCTCGAACTTGGCTCGCATCCGGGCGGTTCCGGCGAGCCGCGCGATGATCGAGCCCTCTTGGCGCAGAGGGAAGTCCTTCGCTTGGACTACGAAGTCCGCGTCATCGAGGCCCAGCTTTTTGATCCCAACGCGGCCGTCGAGCTTTGCCGTGCCATTGGTGTCGGTCACTTTCAGCCCCGTGATCGCTACGCCATCCTCGTCGAAGATCGCCCGTCCAGCCACGTTTTCGAGTGTCTGACCCACCGCGCGAACGTTGACTCGGCCGTCCGTGAGGTCGACGCTTCCCACGAGCGTCGGGTCCTGCACGCGGCCCTGAGCGGTCACACTGCCCTGAAGGATTCCTTCGACGTTGACCACGCCGGCCATCCAGGCGAGCACCGCTTGGAGTGGCATCCGGTCGAAGTTCGCCTTCGCGTCCACGTCGCCCCTCTTGGCGAGCTCCGGGACCGGATGCGCGCTGTCCCAAATGAGAGGCACTTTTGCGACGATCTTCGAGGAGCCGCCGTTCCACCAACGCATGTCCATGTCGATGGCTCCAACCCCGTCCTGGTACCCACCGGAAACGCGGTTGAACGACGGCGGCGTTTCGACGATCGTATTGACCGTCCCGGCCCGCCGGCCAGGCTCGAGGCGACGCGCTCGAAGCGCGTCGGACTCCATCGAGAACGAAAGCTTCGGAGAATCGCTG
>CAMYMX010000091.1 GCA_947259605.1 uncultured Polyangiaceae bacterium
CAAGATGCAAACCTCGCTCGTCGCGCCTTCAACGGACGCCAAGTGCTGCTCGCCGGTTTGAGCATCGTGGCGCTGCTGTGTTTCTACGCTGCGGTTCACAACGGCCTGCTGGTTCATCCCTACATGCAAGTCGCCGGGGCCGGAAGCTACGGCAGCAGCCTCGAATGGTACATCGACCGCAGCAGCAACGGCCTGCCCCAAACGGCGACCCTGAGTCTCAGCATTTGGGTCTGGCGCTTGCTGATGCTCGCCTGGTCCCTGTGGCTCGCCTTCCGTCTGGTCGCTTGGGTACGATGGGCCTGGTCCGCATTCAGCACCGACGGTCGCTGGAAGACAAAGCCCGACGAGTCGTCGCGGAGCGCATTGACCTCCCGCTAGTTCCCGAGAGACGGCAAGACCGCGGTGGCAAAGCTCAGCACCAAGAAGAAGCCGCACATGTCGGTCACGGTGGTTAGGATCGGCCCAGATGCGAGGGCCGGGTCCAGCTTCAGTCCGCGCAGCGCCAATGGAACGATGCCGCCGAGCGAGACCGACAGCAAGGTATTGAGCATCAACGCCAGTCCGACGACGACGCTGAGCATCAGGTTGCCTTGCCAGAGGAACGCTGCACCGCCGATCAAGACCCCCAGCGCCACGGCATTGATCGCTCCCACCGAAAGCTCCTTCCCCCACACGCGAAACACATCGGCCGGCTGAATCAATCCAAGACTCAGCTCTCGCATGCTGACGGCGATGGCTTGGTTGCCTGAGCAACCGCTCATGTCGGAGATAATCGGCAGGAAGACCGCGAGCACGATGACGGCCGTCAGTGTCTCTTGATACGCCGCAATCACGCTCGCTGCGACTAGGTTCAGAACGATATTGATGCTCAACCACGAGAGGCGCCGCCACGCACGGGTGAACACCGGCATCGTCCGGAGCTCCTCGCCGCCGACGATACCCAGCGCTTTGAGGTGGTCGCTCGCCTCCCGCTCACCAAAGGCTTCAGCCACATCGGCGTGACGCACGACCCCAACCAGCCGACCGTCGGCTTCCACCACCGGCACGCCGCGATACGGGCGCGTCGAAAAAAAATCGTGAAGGGCATCGATGTCTGCGTCGACAGGCAGAAAGTCGGTGCCGGTAACCATAATCTGGCGAAGCGGAACATTCGGCGAAGTCAGCACCAGATCGCGCAATCGCAGGACCCCTTTGAGCTCCGCGCGGTCCCCCGTGACATAGACATACTGGACGTCGTGGCGTTGATAGTCCTCCCGGTGTGCGCGCAAGTCCGCCAGGACATCCCCGACCGTCAGCTGATCGGAATACGAAAGGTACTCGGTGATCATCACTCCACCGGCAGTCCGGTCCGAGTACTGCGTCAAGCGCTCCGCGTCGGCCGCATCCTCTGGCGGCATGACCGCGAGCACCGCTTCTGCATACTCGGGCTCGAAGTCCGAAAGAATGTCTGCCTGAGTGTTGCTAGGTAGCGTCGTCACGATCGCCGCCGCTTCCGCGGGCTCGAGCCCCTCGACCACATCGGCCGCGAAGGCGTCGGGCAGCGTCTTCATCAGCTCGCCCGCGACCTCCGGATCGAGCATCGCAAGCGTCTGATGACTCTCTGCGGAGCTCAAGTGCGCAAACAGTCGCGGCACTTCACCGTCGGGGATTTCTTGCATGAGCACCCGGACCGCATCGGCATCGCCGGCTTCCAAGGCCTCGTGGAGCAACTCCCAAGTGGGACTGCCATCGCGGCTACTCAAGCTGTGAGGAGACATGCCGTGAGCTAACATCGCTGCGCGACACTAGCAATGACCTGACTCAAGTTCGCGCGCGGTCGCCGTAACTGCTCGCGCGCAATATCTCATGCGTCGCCAATCCATACGCGGCGATGTTCGGAGAGTGCCGTTGAGGAACTTCTAGATCTTCTAGAAGATGCGGACGCCAAGCGCCGCGAGTAGCGCGATGTACGGAGGGTCCTCTATCCAAACGGCCGGGAAGCCCCAGCTACCGCGGATGTTGACCTGGTAGCGGCCGGTGGGCCCAAAGCGCAAATCGCCGAACACGGTGAGACCGCCGGCGCCGCCGTAGGTGTTGAGCGCGCCGACGCGATAGACATCGTTGAAGGCACCACCCGCCACCAGGAGCCCGAACTCGTGTGGCGAGCTTTCCTTGGCTCTGAGATGAAGGCCGAGCTGGCCGGCAAAGAGCCTTTCGCTGATCAGCGCCGGCCAGGGAAGGCCGGGCACCGGAATCACATAAGGGCTAGCGCCCCCGATGCGCTGGCGCGAGATGTCGTCTTGCCTCCAGCCGTAGTTGGCCCACTCGTCGAGCTGGAGCCGAACGAAGCGTCCCAACTGCCAGCCGGCCTTGAGCCACTGCGCCACGCTGTAGAGGACTTTGCCCGGGTTGTTTCGGCCATCCGGAATGCCCCAGGGCTGTGCATCGGACCGCACGTTGAGCCCACCGTCAATCCCCACGGCAATTCCCTCGACGCGGGGAAACACACGGTGGCTCTCCCACTCCTCGCCGGGCACATCGATCTTCCAGAAGTTGTACCCAATGTGCGGCTCAAACACCCAGGTGTTGGGTGGGAGCGTGAAGTCGGGCGAGGTCGAGGTCCGATCGCCAAACCACCAATACCGTACGGGCGCGAGCATCTCGATGGTTTGGTGCTTGCCGGGATACCACTGCAACTTGGTGTGCAGCAGCGCGTAGCTCGCCTTGATCCCGTACTCGCTGATTCGGCGGCCCTGCTGAAAGTAGTCGTTGAGCAGCTGCGAAATGATGGCCTCGCCTTCGAGGAAGGCAAAAAACGCCAGTTTGTCATGGGCGAAAGTGAACCTCTCGATCCCCACGTGGACCTTGGTCGTGTTGTAAAACAGGCGAAGGTTCCCACCGCCGACGATACCCTCCCCGACGCTGTCGAACCCAGCCCAACCGTGCCCGCTGAGCTGGTTGTCGAGGTTGGGCGCGAAGTTGACCTCCCCGCCTCCAAGCACGCCGGCATGCCATTTCTTGGGTTCTGCCCTGCCGACGGTAGGGTTGCCCACTGCCGCGATGGCTACGAGGGCGACGGCTGCCGTCACGCACCTTGATCTCATGACCCGCTCCGTACTCGCAAAAGCTCCAAGCGCCAGCCGACCGAACCGGTACGCGCAAGCTGCTGCGGATGTTATGTGTGGGCTCATCCTCGAATGAGCGGCGGGCTCGCGGCAAATGGTCCGTTCGGCGTCTTGCTGCTCGTTGGCTGGGGCGATGGAGGCATCGACAGCTCGCGCGAAACTGGCAGACGGTATGCCCCGCCATAGATCACAGCGCTCTTTCCGATCAACGTCGGTCGGATTTTGCTCACCTTAGCGCTCGCGGCGTGCTCGTCCGCTAACCTTCAGCTTGTCCACGACCCTTTCGACACCCTCCTGCCCGTAAACCAGCTCCTTGAGCTTTTCGCGGACAGCAGCTCGCGGTACCCGACCCGAAAGGACCGCCACATTGCCGAAAACGGCGAGCTCGACGGGAAGGCTCGGGTACCGCGTTCGCAACACCTCACGGACGCGTCGCGCCAGCGCTTTGTCCTCCTTCTTCCCACGAGCGGAAACGACCAGATAGTCGTGCACGCGGCGAACCCCTCGAACCTGCCGAATGAGCTCGAGGGCCCGTGAGGCTTCGCGCTTGTCGCGCGCCGACCCGGTTAGGGTGACTTCACCGGCGCGAACGGATACCGCAAGAGTCGAGCCCTCGACTGTAGCCGCGTGACGGAGAACTTCACGAATCGCCGTGGCGGTTGCGCGGTCTCCAAGCGCCTGGCCAGTGATCTCCACGCCATCGGCCACGACGTCCTCGACTCCTGGAATGTCGCTAAGAATCTGGCGAGCCAGCTCGAGCTTCCAGAGCGCGTCGAGGCTTCCCCTGAGCACGACGAATCGACCGCATACGACCACACCAAGGTGTGCTCCGAGCGGCACTGCGTCGGAGTCGAGATGCGCGCGCGCGGTTTCTTCGAGTGCCACTTCGCCAGCAGACTTGGGACGGCCCCAGCTGCCCAGGGAGGGGGCGGAGACTCGAAATACTGTCCGTTTGAATGCTTGGCGGTCCGCAGGCCACTCGAAGACGGCTTCGACGCCATCGTCGTAGAGCCTTCGAACGGTCCGAGCTGGAAGCGGGCCTTCCATGACGACGAAGATCGGAACGCGCGACGGTTCTGCATCGACGCTCCGCGCGAACGTCGAGACCGAGAGATTCGGGATTGGGGGAATGATCACGAGACCTTTGGTCATCTCGTCGATCGCCGCGGAAGCGGCGGAAGGCGTGTCCACCCGCCTGCACTGTACGCTGAGCTGACGAATCGTTCGCGCGACACGCTCAGCGAGTCCGCTCTTCCCGAGGACCAAGATGTTCCGGCGGCCGGAGAGCTTGGGAGCGGGCGGCTTTCGGCGTGTGGGACGGTTGCCTGCCTTGGGCCGACGTCGTCGTGGTTGGCGACTGCTAGCTCGTTTGGCCGCGCTCATGCCGCCTCCTGTGCATGCCCGTTGAATGCCCCCACGGGAAGCGCTTCGGCGAGGGGCTGGCCGCCACGAACTCCGAAATCCAGGGTGCGAATCGGGAATGGGATCACGATGTCGTTGGCGTCAAACGCCTTCTTGGTGGCGATGATCGCTCGACTCTGCGCGTCGAGAAAATCGGGTTGCTTCTCGTAGTCCACCCAGAAGCGACCGACGAAATCAATCGAGCTGTTACCGAAACCAGTGAAGAACACTTCGACATCCCTCGAACGGTCGCGTCCCTCGACGCCGCCGAGCGTGTCCATGACGACTTGCCTCACCTTCTCGAGGTCGTCGCCATAGGAGACGCCGCATGCGATCTCGACGCGTCGGGTCCCCGAGACCGAGTGGTTCAGCACCTTGTTCTGGTAAATCTGCTTATTTGGAATCACGGCCATCTTTCCATCGAGCGTGCGGACGATCGACGTTCGAAGATGGATCTTCTCTACCACGCCGAAGACGTCATTGGTCTCGACGACGTCCCCGATCTTGAATGGCCAGCGCCGATGGACGGCGAGGCCGACCCCGGAGATGAGGTTTCCGGCTAGGTCTTGAAAAGCGAAACCGAGGGCAAGCCCAACGATACCAGCACCGGCGAGGATGGAAGCCAATGCTTTGTCGAGGTTCATGACGCCAAGCGCGACTACGACGCCCGCAAGCAGCACCCCAATCCGGGTCATGCGGGAGATGAGGTCGCGAGCGGCCTGGTGGGTATCAAATCGCCGAAGGGCTCGATCGCTCGCGCTGCACGCGACACTTGCAAGGAGCCAGAATAGGCCAAGTACGAAAAGCGCAATGAGAAGGTTGGGAAGCATCTGACCAAAGCTGTCGGCCCAGGTCGAGAGCTTTCCCGTCACATTGTCATAGACCTGATCGATCGGCATCGAGCAGCCTCTAGACGTTCACGTGGCTTTCGAGAAACCACATGTCTAACTCGGTTTGTCGAAGGATTTCAGTGTAGAGATCTTCGGTCGCCGGGTCGTTGTGTTCTTGAGCCTCGCCTACGGCGTTCCGGACAAGGCGATTGAAATCACTGTAGCGATCGACGAGCGTTCGGATGTGATGTTTTCCGTCGACGGCGCGGAGATCGTATTCAGGAAGCTTCGAATGCTCCGCGCTCTGCCGAACCGTGCCCATGGCGTAGCCTCCGAGAGTCGCGGCACGCTCGGCAACGACATCTGAATAGTCGCGAAGCCGCGCGGCGAGACTGTCGAAGAGCTCGTGGCGCGAGACGAACTGGGGGCCCTTGATGTTCCAATGGGCTTGCTTGACCTGTGACCGAAGGTCCGAGGTAGTGGCGAGCACGGCGTTCAAGGTATCGATGAGCTGACTCTTGGTTTCCTCCGGCAATGCAATGTGGCTGGTGAATTGGGTGGACATGAAATGATGATTCCTTTCGTGGTTGAGGTTGAGTGGTGAAAAGTGCTCGGTCCGGGCCAGGGTTAGCTGGGCGGCAGCACAATCTCATTTGCGAGCTTCTCGAATCGCGCTCGGAGATCCTTTCCGGCCTGGATCAGATCTTCTTGTGTCCTTTCGACGGCCTCTTCGACCTCCGCGCTGAACCGCTTGGCCTCCCGCTCGAGCATTCTTCTGGTATCTTGCACCTCAGCGCTCGCCCCCTTGGACTTCATGCGAAGCTCGTGGGCGGTGCGTGAAAGCTCATCGCGGAGCCGAGCAAGCTCCTCGGTGACATTCTCTCGAACGCTCGGCGTGGAAGGCCTGCGTTCGTTGCTGTTGGACTGGACGTTGATGGTTTCCTGCATGGGTTACTTTGTTCCTTTCTATTGACTGGAGGCACTCCGTCCGGAGGGCGATGCCATGGGCAAGCGGAGCGCGAGACACAGGCGGTGTCTCCGTCGGCGACGCATGGCTGCGGCCGCTCAAGCGGTCGGTTACCTTTGTTTAGGTCGGAGCGTTTGCAGGATTGAAAATCAACTGCGCGACGCTTCGACTATTTGTTGACTATAACGCATTTGCTCAGAAACGCAAGGTTTTTGCCTAATTTTGACGCTAGGGGCGGAAAAGATCCGACCGTGGTTGGCGGTGGGGCGGGGCTGCGCGATGCGCGCGCAAGGCTGGCGATGAAGGCGCATTGTGCGCGCTCACGTTCGACGATGAGTCGGACTCCCCTCCATCCGACCCTAGAGGCTTTTCGAAAGCATCCATCACCGGGCGAATCGCCACCGGCGCACGCACCCCGTTGCCGCCGCCCTTCTCCGGCAGCCGCGCAGTCCGCGCAGAATGTCGCTAGACGCTACGGCTCAGGTCCGCAGCGCGCTCCGTGGCACACCCGCATCCACCAAGTGCCCGGAGGGAAGCACGCACTTCGGTCTCCGGCAGTCCACGCCCGGAGCGCTCGTGCGTACTGCGCCTTGAATGCTCGAAGCCGCTTCACCGCTTCGGTCGCCGCCACCCGATTGCCCGCAGCGGCAAACTGAGGGTTCAGGCTTCCGAACGTTTCGTAGCTCTTGGCCCGCTTGGTGTAAGCGAGTTTGAGGATGCGCCTCGGCCCGATAAACGAAAGGCCGCGGCGCTTGGCCTTGTTCCAAGCCTGGTGTTGCTTGTCACGTACCCGCTCTGCGATTCGTTCACGGGCAAGCTCCGCTCCGTAGTCGAGCTCCAGCGCCACCGGCATCTCCAAGCGAAGCTCGAGTTCTTCGGGCCACTTCGGGTTCTCGGGGTCGAAGTAGTGCTTGGGACGCTTGACCCGGATGACGCGTGTACCGATGTGCCCAGGAAGCGTGTGGGCCCCCGGCCAGTCTTTGGCGTAGCGCACCGCCCCCGCTTCGACCGGATTTGCGATGAGGTAGGCGATGGAGTCGACGATCGCCTCTGGCGTCAGCAGAACATGGGCGCCGCTGCTCTCTTTGTTGAACACTTCTTCGGGCCAGCCGCGGAAGGCTTTGGTGCATAGGGCCAGGTTACGGTGCAACGTCTGCAGGAACTTCGGATACTCGCCCCGCACATCGGTGATGACCTCGTGCGAGTGGGTCGACATGAGGCAGGCCGCGTGGACCAGGACGCCGTGCAGCTTCGCCGCGTAGGCGAGGCAATACCAGTACACCTGCTCCATCTGCCGCGCTTCATCGGGGTGGAGAAGGAAGTGGCGGCGGGTGGTGCGCCGAGAGAGCGCGAGGATGGCGCCCGGATCGACGATGCGAGGTCGTGTCATACAGCGTCGATGTAAGCGAATGACGTGCCGACTTGGGGTCACGCAAGTTCAGCACCTTAGCGGTGTTGCGTTGGCGGTTTCGTGGATGCCGCCGGCGACCGACACTTCACGAAATCACAGTGCATTCTGTCGATGCACGCCGCGATTGTGCCAACGCCGGTCCGATCCGATCTTCCGTTCCGAACTTCCGTTCTGCGATGCACGCCGCGATTGTGCCAACGCCGGTCCGATCTTCTCCCTGGAGGACAATCAATGAAGGCGGGCAGAGCGCGCACGAAAAAACAAAGCCCCCAGAAGAGGGGGCTTTGTCTTCATCCGGGAAGCGGGATTAGCGCATCACGCGACCGATGATCGACGTCGAAGCCAAAGCAGGACGCCGAGCACGCCGAGTGCCAGCAGCAGGCTTTCGCCCACACTGCCGTCATCCACTGCGCAGCTACCGCAGCCGGAGTCGGAGCTCGTGCCGCCGGTACCACCGGTGCCACCATCGCCGCCGGTGCCGCCGGTGCCGCCGCCCGGCTCGCTCACTGCGACGAGCACGCTCCCTGTGTTGTTCTCGACATCCGGGTCCGTCTCGGTGCCGCCTACGCTGAGGGCCAGCGCGACATCACCGACGACATCGGCGGTCACCACGAGAACGATGTCGACGCCGGTACCGCTCGCGGCAAGGTCACCGAGCTCGCAGTCGAGCAGGCCTTCCGCGCTAGCCTCGCAGCTGCCCGCGGTCGGTGTCGCCGACACGAACGTCGTTTCAGCCGGAAGCTCGCTCGTGACGCGTACGCCAGTCGCACCATCCGGCCCGTTGTTCGAGACACTCGCGGTGACGGTGATCTCATCACCCGCCTCCACGCTCTCTTGCTCGGCACTGGCATCGAGTTGAAGGTCGGCAATGCCGAGGATCTTCACGCTCGCGCTTCCTGTGTTGTTGGTCTCATCGCTGTCGTCGGGCGAGCTGACAGCAGCGTCGATAGTCGCAGTTCCGACGCTCTCCGCAGTCGCATCGATGTTCACCATCGCGATGTCGTCGAGCACCATCGTGCCAACATCGCAGCTGACGGTTCCATCCGCCTCTGCACAGGCGGTCGGGTCGCCGCCGTTGACGCTGAACGTTGCTCCGACAATGGCGAGCTCGGCCGAGATCGTCGTCTCGATCACGACGCTGGTCCTGTCATCGATCCCGGTGTTGTGCGCCTCGACGACGATCGGCACGCTTTGGCCCCTATCGACGACGTCTGGCGCGATCAGATTGTTGAGGTGCAGGTCGGTGTAGCCGGGGAAGAGCTCGAACGCGCCGATGTCGCAGATGAACTCCCCGTCTTCGTCACCGTCAGCGGGCCGGATGCCACCTCGCTGATCGTTGTTCGGGCATTCGTCGTTGTCCCCCGCATCGATCGCAGGGCTACCCTCGAGCAAGGCATGGGTCAACGTTGGGCCTTCGTTGTCCGCCAGCGGACCGATGCCTGCGTCCGCGACGTTTTCGAGGTCGCCCGTCGCGGAGAGGTTGCAGCTCTCATCGTCCGACAGGTTGTAGCCCTCCGTGTCGATCTTTCGGTTGCCGGTGACGCAATTCTGCTGATTGCCCGTGCAACCGCAGTTGGCCTCACGCGAACCCTCTTCGCTCCCGGCTTCGTTCCCGGAGAGCAAGGTGTTGACCATCGTCACCGACACCGAGCCGGAGTTGAAGACGTTGATGCCCGCGCCGCCGAACATCTCGGCCCCGAGGGCCTGGTTGTCGACGACACTGCAGTTGACGAGGCTGACCACGCCGTTCGCGTAGACACCGCCGCCCACGTCAGCGCCACTATTGCCGCTGATCGTGCTGTTCGTGAGTTTGATCGTGACCACGCGCGCGCTGATCGCCCCACCACCAATGGCGGAGTTGCCGCTCAGCGTCGTTCTGAGGATCTGCAACGAAGTCGCGGGGTTACCGGTGGCGAAGATTCCGCCTCCGCCC
>CAMYMX010000092.1 GCA_947259605.1 uncultured Polyangiaceae bacterium
CTCGAAGAAACAGTGCCGCGAGCTCATCCGCCCTTCCTCCGGCGGAGATCCGGTTGGTCCCATCAGCGTCAACATCGTCAGGCGCCGAATCTGCAAAGCCGAGCGCAGCATCGCGTTCCGGGGCGAGATGCTGAGGGTGCCCGAGTGAGCCGATTCGAGCGAAAGATCCTGTTCGCGATCGGCTTGGCGGTGTTTCTGGCACTTGGTGGAACCATTTTCCTCGCCCAGGGCGCCCTCCGCGACGTGTACGCGGTCGGGGTGAACGAGCGCTTTGGCGCCGAGCTGGTCCACGGCGTGGAGGCGCGCCGCGGGCAGCTCATGGCGCTTCGTGAGGGTTCCAATCAGGTCGCGGACGCGGTGCTCTGGGCAGTCGATGCCCAGCTCGCCAGAAGCCGAAGCGATTCAGCGCTCGACAGTCTTCTCACCGAGCTCCTCGGCCGATATGAGGCCGTGCAAAGCATTCGACTCATCGATGACGCCGATGAGGTCCTGGCCAGTGCGGTTCGTGCGCCGGACCCCGTGGGCGGCGTGCTACGCACCACGATCCGCGATCGGGAGACGACAAGAGGCGCACGCAAGCTACGAATCGCGGTCGAGGTCTCCGTACCGGAGCGGTACTTCGAGCGCCTGCAAGAAGCCGGCGAGGTTGCCGATGTGTACTCGCGCCTGCAACAGCAGGGCGCTTCGGTTTCGGACGTGTATGCGTGGGTCTTCGGGGTGCTGGCGTTTCTCGTCATCCTCGTGGCGTTCTTGATCGGCGCGATCGTCTCGCGCCGCGTCACCCGCCGTGTCACCGATTTGGCTGACGCCTCTCGAAAAGTCGGCGCCGGTGATCTCACGGTTGCCCTGCCTACCGGAGCAAAAGATGAGATCACCGAGCTCACGAAGGCTTTCAATCAGATGGTTCGCGATCTCCGTGATTCGCGCACCCGTATCGAATACCTGCAGCGTATCGGCGCCTGGCAGGATTTCGCTCGTCGCCTCGCGCACGAGATCAAAAATCCACTGACGCCAATACAGCTCGCTGCTCAGGAAATGTCCGAAACCTACGCTGGCCAAGACGAGGCCTATCAGAAGAAGCTGCTTCAGGCGCGGGCAATCATCGAGGAGGAGGTCGCCACGCTCCGTCGGTTGGTGGGTGAATTCAGCGCTTTTGCCAAGCTCCCGAGGGCCGATCTATCCCCGTCCGATTTGTGCGAGCTCATCGAGAGTATCCGGATTTCGATTCCAGCTGTCCTCGAGGACGTAGGCCACGGGGCCACGGCGCCGGTCGAAGTCCGGCTCATTTGTGCAACGGAACCCATCCGCGTGCGTATGGACCCCATGATGCTCAAGCGCGGTGTGGATAACATTTTGCGGAACGCGATTCAGGCTGTCTACGAAGCTCATCCAACCGGAGGCGGCAGTGTCTTGGTGCGTGCGTACCAAAGCAAAGGGTCCGGGTTCGTCGAGGTACGCGACAATGGTCCCGGCATCGATGAGGAAAATTGGGAGCGCGTTTTCGATCCGTACTACACCACCAAGACCGAGGGCACGGGGCTTGGCTTGGCGATCGTCAAAAAGGTCGTCTTGGAGCACGGGGGGGAAGTGCGGCTCGATCGGGCGCCCGAAGGGGGAGCACGGTTTAGCATCGAGCTCCCGCTCATGGAGACATCATGAATGAGCCGGCCAAGCCCGCAGCGCCAAGGTGGATTCACTGGCTCGTGACGGCGATGGTCTTCATCGCTCTTTACGCTTGGATGACCCGCGGCAATGCGTCCCCTTTGATCGGGGAGCAAGCGCCTGACCTGAGCATGGCGGTTGCCGCCGGGGCCGAGCCGAACGGCCCAAGTACGGTGAGGCTCTCCGACATGTCTGGTGGAGTCGTGGTTCTCGACTTCTGGGCGAGCTGGTGCGGAGCCTGCAAACGAACGACGCCGATTCTCAACGACCTGCGCGAGGAGTTCGCCGAGCGCGGCGTCGCGTTCTACGCGGTCAATGTCGAGCCCATCGACCGACAGAGCCTGCAGGCCGCCCACGCGGCGTTCGGCACCGAGTTCCCGAGCTTGCACGATCGCACCGGAACGGTTCAACGGCGATACGCCATCAAGATGCTTCCCACCGTAATCGTGGTGGGACGTGAGGGCGTCGTACGCTGGGCTTCCACAGGCGTTCCCAGCAAGATGCGGCTGCGCGGAGCGATTTCAGACGCTCTCAACTAGCCGAATTCGGTCATGGTTGACGTCCTGGGGTCCCGCTGATAGTTTCGCCGGCCGCACGGAGCCGACCTTGTAGGCTACCCGCGAGTGGAGGGAATTCCTTGGTTCAAGCGCTTCAGGGTCCGAGCTTAGAAGAGCGAGTCGCCCAGCTTCAAGAGCTGCTCAATTCTGCCGACGCACGGGCACGCCAAGAGTATCAAGAGCGCTTCGACGTGGCCTGGATCTACCACGATAGCGCGCTCGAAGGCGTGGTGTACTCCATGGACGAGCTCAGAGCCGCCATCCACGACGAGGCCATCACGGACCCTGCCCTCATCCCCGTCTATGACGAGGTCCGCAACCACATGGGGGCGATCGGGATGATTCGCGAGATGTCTTCTCGCCGCCGTTTCACGGTGAACCTGGACGTCATCAAAAAGCTCTACGCGCAGTTGGCTCCCGAGGAGCTCGAGGGTAAAGGGCCGCCGAAGTACCGCAAGGACATGCCGCTCCATCGGCTCTACTTCCATGACATCTCGCAACCGGACAAGATCAGCTATCGGATGCGGCAACTCGTCCAATGGCTTTCGGATCCCGAAACCAAGAAGACGATGCACCCCGTACGCATGGCAAGTAAGGCGCACTACCAGTTGCTTCACATCTACCCGTTTCCGCGACATAGCGGCAAGGTCGCGCGACTGGTGATGAACCTGATTCTGATGCGTGGGGGGTTTCCTCCGGTCGTCATTCATGCAACCGAGCGGCAGCGGTACTATGAGGCGCTTCGCAGCGGTGAAGACGCAACTGCGAACCTGGTGAATCAGGCGCTCGGTGCGGCCATCGAAACCGCAATTCAGTACTTCGAAGAAATGAAGTGAAGCCCTAGCGCGCGTCTTCGAGGAAACGCGACAGGGCCGAAATCACCGCGAGATAACGTGCTCCGGCTTCGAGCGTTTCCTCGGCGTTTTCTGGAGAAATTCCACCGATTGCGACCACTGGTCGAGACACGGATTCGCAAACCTTGGCGAGCTTGCCCAGGCCGACGATGGGGTCCGGGTTCTCTTTGGTCTTGGTTGGAAAGACCGGGCCGAAGGCGATGAGATCCGCGCCCTCGGCCTCTGCCGTGATGGCCTGCTCGAGGCTGTGCGTCGAGACTCCGATCTGCATGCTGCCGACCACTCTTCGCGCATCGTCGATCGACACGTCGTCTTGCCCGAGATGCAGACCATCCGCTTCGACCAGGCGTGCGATGTCAGCGCGGTCGTTAATGACGAAAGGAACCCCGGCATGCCCACAGGCGGAGCGGACGCGCGTCGCGATCTTGAGAAACGCGGGATCATCGAGGCGCTTGGCGCGAAGCTGCACGATTGCGCAGCCCGCGTTTAGCGCCCTGAACGCGAGCTCCAGCGGGCGTTCTGCGTATTCTGCGTCCACGATCGCGTACAGCGACTCAATCAAGCGGCTCGTCTCCGGTTAGCCTGTCGTAAAGATCTGGACGGCGATCGCGAAAGAACCCCCAGTTGGCGCGGTAACGTCGAAGCGCATCACGGTCGAAGGAAGCGGTGGCCACGCCTTCTTCGTCTCGTCCGAGCTCGGCGCACAGGTCACCGCGCTGATCGCAGACGAACGAGCTTCCGTAGAAGGTCAAGCCGGCTTCGGCGCCAATGCGGTTGGCGGCCGCGACAGGCATGGCGTTGGCGACCGCGTGACCAACCATCACGCGTCTCCAAGGCTCCTGGCTGTCCTCATCCGGCGCCTCTGGCTCGCTGCCGATCGCCGTTGGATAGAGCAGAATCTCGGCCCCCTGAAGTGCCATGCTGCGAGCGGCCTCCGGGAACCACTGATCCCAGCAGATGCCTACGCCGACGTATCCGTGGCGCGTCTTCCAAACCCGAAAGCCAGTGTCCCCCGGACGAAAATAGAATTTCTCCTGGTAGCCAGGTCCGCCGGGAATGTGACTCTTTCGGTATACGCCAAGCTGCTTTCCGTCGGCGTCGATCGTCACCACGCTGTTGTAGTAGGCCTGCCCTGCGCGCTCGAAGAAGGAGATCGGAAGCACCACGTCAAGCTCATCGGCGAGGGCCTGCATGCGACGGACCGTAGGATGCGAATCGAGGGGCGCTGCCAGGTCGAACGCATGTCCGTCCTCGGTTTGCGGAAAGTAGGGGCCTTCGAAGAGCTCTGGCGTCAGGATGATCTTTGCGCCGCGCCCGGCGGCCTCGCGAATCAAGCCTTCGACGCGCGCGACGTTGGCTTCCCTCGCGTCAGCAAGTGCGCATTGGACGATTCCGATCGACAGGGAAGACGCGGTCATGGCTTGCTGGGCTGAGCTTGGGTGACGCAGTGAAACGCTCCGCCCCCCCATAGCAGGTCTCTGGCGGGCAGGCCGATCACCTCCCGGCTCGGGAACGCATTTGCGATTTCTTCGAGCGCGGCCTCGTCTTCAGGAAGGCCGTACGCCGGAACGATCACGGCGGCGTTGGCGATGTAGAAGTTGCAGTAGCTGGCGGGCAGCGGCTCGCCGCTGGGAGCCTGAAGGGCCGATGGCGCCGGGATCCCGAGCACCTTCAGGCCGGCGGCGCGCAGCTTTTCCTCGATCGAGCGGAGTGCCTCGGCATTTGGCCTGCTTGGGTTTGACCTCATGCAGACCACGGTATCGAGCGCGACGAATCGGGCGATCATGTCGATGTGACCGTCGGTGTGGTCGTGCTCCAGGCCCTCGTCGAGCCAGATCACGCGCTCCATCGATACCCGGTCCCCCAAGGCTTGTTCGAAAGTGCTGCGCGTCAAGCCTAGGTTTCGGTTGGGGTTGAGCGTGCACGAGGCGGTGGTCAGAAACGTCCCTGCACCGTTCGTTTCGAGAGCACCCCCTTCGAGAACGACCGGACATTCGAAGCGCCGAGCCTGCAGACGCTTCGTCAGCCAACCGCTCACCTGTCCATCGAAAGGCATTTCGTACTTGCCACCCCAGCCGTTGAACGCGAAGCAGAGAGCGCCGAGCTCGCCGTTGTCTCGATGCCCGAAAAGCGGCGCAGTGTCGCGTAGCCAGCAGTCGCCGTAGTCGGTGGTCACATAGCGAACATTGCGAACCTCACCGATCAACGATCGCGCGCGCGACTCTATGTCTTCGTTTTTCACGAGCAGGCGTACGGGCTCGTTTCCCGCCTCTGCGATTGCGCGGCACAAAGCGGCGATCGACGCTTGTGCGGCGCCGAGATTGAAAGGCCACTCGTCTTGCAGGTGTGGAAAGGCAAGCCAGGAGGCGGAATGTGGCTCCCACTCAGCCGGAAGCCGTAATCGTTCGTTCACGCTCGAAACCTACCACGCGAACACGCGCGCCTCACCGAAGCGCGTGACCATGGCGTCCACATGTTCGAGTACCGCGCGACGACGCTGTTCGAGGCCGTCGAGTTGCCTTTCATTCAGGACAGGAGCGAGCGGATCTTCGCGCAATCTGGAAGCAAATCGCTCGATATCCAGGGCGCGGACCGCGTCGATCGTAGACCGGCGGAAGCGTTGGAGCGCCTTCAAGCGAGCCTCCATCAAACCTAGACGTTGCTCTCCGAGCCAGAACCCGGCGCCGTTGTCCAGGTAGATCAGGGGCCCGCCCTTTCCTCGCGATCTGAGATTGGTGAAGTCACCACCCCAGCGGTCCACGTTTTGGGTGAGGTAGTCGAACACGATCAGATCAGAAAGCTCCGCCGGCCGCGCCTCGATGTCCGGAGCCTGCGCGATCGGCCGACTCGGGTCCGTCGCCTCTCGAATCCCAGGGCGGCGATTCAGATCGGCGCGATAGTCTACGGGCCGTTGGTACGGCGTGATGGGAAGCGACTTCTGCACTCGTACCCAGCGTTCCCAGTTGCGCCCCATCCGGACTCGATCGAGCGGCTCCGGGATCCACCAGACGAACGCTCCCTTGAGCGTGCCGTCCTTTTCGATACCGAGCTCGCTCACCCTCGAGTCCGTACCCGCAGCGGCTCGAAGCTCGCTCCATCGAAACCTGCGACCGGTCGTCGGAGGGACACGACCCATGCCGAGCTCCCGATCCAAGTAGTAGGCCGCGAGCTCGGAGTACCAGTGTGCGGCGGAAAAGGTTTGCTTGGGCTTGAAGTAGCCACGTGTGCCGTTGGTCAGGGTGACCTTGAACGCCAGGCTGCGACCGCCTTTGCCTTTCTTCACTTCGCCAATCTCACCGGTTCGCAATGCCTCAATTCGCCGGGCGTCGGGATGTCCCAGGAAGGCAGCGCCGACATCCTCCGCGGCTCCCAACGACGGCCAGAGGAGCGCTGCGAAGATGAGCGGGGGGGCAAGCTGCTGCACCCGCGGGAGCCTACTGCCGGCCGTCACAAACCGACATTTTTCGGTTGGAGCTCGCTCGGCGACCCTTGCCCGCTAATCACCCAATGCGGCGTCGAGGCCGAGGAGGTCGACCTCGTGGCCGATCGATTGATGCTGGGCGGCGTCGTAGACCGCACGCGCGAGCGAAACGTCCTGGATGGCGAGGCCCGTGGAGTCGAAGATCGTCGTCGTCGAGACGTTCGGCTTTGGCAACAGGCCCGCAACGACTTCGCCCAGCGTGCCCGCCAGCTGAGTCGTCTCGATGTCGCCGGCCGCGAGCGGAACGTTGATCTCCCCGCTTCCGGTCGCCTGATGGAGGTCGTCGATGTAAATAGCCGAGCTCTGCAGCACCTCGGTCGCGAGCTCCTGCTTGCCCGGTGCATCTGCGCCCATGGCGTTGATGTGCGCGCCGCGGTGAATCCACTTTGCCTGCACGAAGGGTGTTCGTGAAGGCGTCGCCGTGCACACGATGTCGGCGCCAGCCGCTTCTTCCAAAGTGACCACACGCGCGCCAAACCGGTCTGCAAAGGCGGCTGCGGTCGCTTTGTTGCGGTCGTAGGCGAGACTCTCGAAGCCGTCGAAAACAACCTGGTGCGTGCCATGCAGGGTATGAGCCTGCACTCCACAGCCGATGAAACCGATCGTCTTCGGACTGCGCCGCGCGAGGTACTTGGATGCGACCGCGCCTGCTGCACCGGTGCGCAGCGCAGTGAGCAAGGTGCCGTCCATGATCGCGAGCGGAAACGCGTTTGCTGGATCGTTGAGCACGTAGACAGCCATGACGGTTGGTAGCCCGAATCGCTTGCGATTCTGGGTGTGCACGTTCACCCACTTGATGCCGGCAGAGTTACCGAGACGCGATGGCATCGCGCGGAAGTCTCCGTCGTGATCCGCGATAGGCAGGTAGACTTTGGGAGGCATGGTCGCCTCGCCCCGCCCGAAGGCGGCGAATGCGTGCTCCACGGCAGAGACGGCGAGCTCCATCGTGGCAAGTCGTTCAACCTCGGATCTCGTCAGCATCAGCGTTTTCATCGGCTCAGCCTTCCCGCAAACCCTATTCGCCGCACGGCGCTTTAGGTATAGTCCGCCGGGCTCACCGTAACTAGGAGAATGACGATGTCCCCTTCTTCACTTGCGCTCGTCGGCTATGTCGCTTGGACGATCTTGTTGGCTGCGACGATCGTTTTCTATCGCACCCTGCTCGTGCTCAAAAAGGAACGCGCTGCAAACGACTTTCTACCGAGTGGTGAAGACGTCTCTCCGTTCTCCAACAGGCTCTGCCGTGCGCAGGCCAATTGCTACGAGAATCTGCCAGCTTTCGCGGCGCTGATTCTTCTCGCGATGGTGACCGACAACGCGGGCATCACCGATTCGCTGGCGCGTTGGGTGCTCGTCGCGCGCGTGGCTCAATCGACCGTGCATCTGATTTCGACGAGCGAAATGGCGGTCTCTCTTCGCGCGGTCCTTCTCCTCGTCCAACTGGGAATCGAGGCCTACTGGGTCGTTCAACTCGGCCTGCTGGGCTTTGGTTAGCCGAAGGGCTAGTGGAAGTCTCGGGAGCGGTGGGTCTGATCCGCGAGTGAGACATCCGGCGCCCATAAAGATTTCGCGATCAGGTGAATGACGCCGTCGGCTCTTTGAATCTCGCCGGTCACGCCGAGCAGCGCAGCGGTTTTGGCGAGCGCGGCGTGGCGGTCGAAGACCTGCTTCCAGACCACCACGTTGACGAAGCCGGTTTCGTCCTCGAGCGTGAAGAAGGTAACTCCGGACGCCGTGCCCGGACGCTGGCGGCAGATCACCATGCCGACGTACTCGAGCTCATCCCCGTTTCCGCAGCGATGAATTCGGCTTGCTTCGGGGATGCCTCGTGAACGAAGTGCGTCGCGAAGTCCTCGCATGGGATGGCCGCGCGTGCTGTGATGACTCGAACGGTAGTCCCAGATCACCTCGTCCTCGCTTGCCAAGGAGGCAAATGAAATCTGACTCGACGCTGGCTCGAGCGGCAAGGAATCCTGAGCGAAACGCGAGAGGCTCCGCACCTGCCAAATCGCGTCGCGCCGATTGAGTCCGAAGCACTCGAAGGCGCCTGCTTCGGCCAGCGCGTGCAGAGCCTTCTTATTGAGCCCGGTCTGCCGAACGAAGGTCGCGAGGTTTGGCAGTGGCCGCCTCGTCGCCTCGACCCGTTCGCGCTCGAGTACTCCGAGCCCCTTCACGTATCGCAGCCCCATCCGTACCCCGTAAAGACGACGCTTCGCGTCGTCCGCAGGGTTTCGCCCCGTCTTGCTGTCTATTGGGAATAGGGTGCAATCCCATTGGCTTTTGTTGATGTCGATGGGGTGCACCTCGACGCCGTGCCGCTTGGCGTCTTCGACCAGGGTCGCCGGGCTGTAGAAGCCCATCGGCTGCGCATTGAGGATCGCGCAGGTGAACGCCTCGTGGTGATGACGCCGCAGCCAGGCGGTGACGTAGGCAAGCAAGGCAAACGACGCCGCGTGGCTTTCGGGAAAGCCATACTCACCAAAGCCGCGAATCTGCGAGAACACGCGCTCTGCAAACTCCTCGGGGATGCCTTCTTCGAGCATCCGCGGAACCATGCGGGCGCGATGCTTCTCGATTCGACCGGACTTGCGCCATGCGGCCATGTCGCGGCGCAGCTGATCGGCTTCGCCCGCCGTGTAGCCTGCCGCCTCGACGGCTAGCTTCATGACTTGCTCTTGGAAGATCGGAACGCCAAGCGTCTTCTTCAAGATGCGTTCCAACTTCGGGTGCGGATAGTCGACTTCTTCCTCGCCTTTGCGCCGACGCAAGTACGGATGCACCATGTCGCCTTGGATTGGACCGGGACGCACGAGCGCGACTTCGATCACCAAGTCGTAAAAGGTACGTGGCTGAAGCCGTGGCAACATCGCCATCTGCGCGCGGCTTTCGATTTGGAAGACGCCGACCGTATCGCCTTTGGATACCATTTCGTAGGTAGCTTTGTCTTCGGCAGGGACGGTTGCGATCTCGAGGTCCTGACCTTTGTGCTCGCGCAGCAGATCAAACGCACGGTGAATGCAGCTGAGCACTCCGAGGCCCAAGAGATCGACCTTGAACAGGGCCAGATTGTCGACGTCGTACTTGTCC
>CAMYMX010000093.1 GCA_947259605.1 uncultured Polyangiaceae bacterium
GTTGTTTCATGGAGGCGACGTCGGTGTCGCTGGCGACCAGCGTCTCTAAGACCTCGGCCAGCGGCTCCCACTGGCGCGCGCGCTCGTAGAGCTGCGCCAAATTGCTCAGTGCGTTCGGATTATCGGGGTCGGTTGCGAGGACCTTCTGCCAAAGCTCGATGCACACGTCGGGCTTGCGAAGCCGCTGCGTCGCGAGCTCGGCCATTTCCTCATATCGCAGGACTTGATCGTCCTCGGAGAGAAGCTCGACCTCTCGCTGCAAGGTGCGAATCAGCTTCTCCCAATCGCGACGCTTCTCGTACATCGCCTTGAGGCGCTCGATCGCATCGCCGTCCTCGGGATCGAGCTCCAAGACGTGCTCGAAACACTTGATCGCTTCGGCCTGGTTGCTCGATCGTTCGAGGTAGAGTGTGCCCGCCTGGCGGAACAGGTCCACCTTTTCCGCGGGCGCCTGCACCAGCTCGGCCTTCTGAAGGATGGAGCGAATCATGTCCGACCATCGCTTCTGTTGCTCGAACTTCTCGATCGCGTCGTCGAGCTTCTGGAGCTCAGCCTCTTCGGCCGCCGTCAGCTCTCGAACCTCATCCCCCGATTGTTCTTCCGACATCTTAGCTAAGCCCCCCTACGGCGATTCGGTTCTCAACTCTGCGAGACGGTCTCGCGCGGCTTTGACATAGTGCTCGGGCGCATCCGCTCCGGCCATCATCACGTACTTGTCCAGGTAGCGTTTTGCTTCCTCGTCATTGCCTTGAAGCGCGTAGGTCCAGCCAAGCGAAAACAAGGCATCACTCATCCCCGGGACGATGCCAAGGGCCAATTGGAACTCCGTGATTGCCTCGTCATACTTGCGCTGCTGCTGGTAGACCGTGCCCAGAAGGTGGTGAATGTTTGCTTCCTCTTCCGTTCCGGGCATTGCAACCTTGAGCGCTTCGGCCAAGACCTGAGCGGCCTGATCGGGGTAACGCAGGTCGGCATAGAGGCGTCCGAGCGCCGAGTACGAAGGCAAGAACCGAGGCCCGGTCATGATCGCATCACTGTACTGGTAGAGCGCGCTCTGCGGATCCTCGAGCTCCTCGCTGCAGCGGCCAAGCTTGAAGTGCGCCTTGAAGAGCGTGGGGTCGAGATCGAGCGACTTCTTGAGTGCCGTCTGCGCACCTTTCCAATCGTTGAGCTCGATCAGCACCGAGCCGAGCTTCTCGTGATAGCCCGCGGTATCGGGCTTCGCGACAATGGCTCGCTCGAGCGCCTCGCGCGCCGCGGAGAACGAGCGGAGCTCGATCTGCACGATCGCAAGGTTGAAGTACGCCTGGTGATTGGTCGGATCGAGCGCGGCAGCCTTCTCGAGACTCTGCGCGGCTTCCCCAAACCGTTTCATCTGCGCGAGCTCGACCCCAGCATTCATCTCGTTCATCGACTCGACGCGGGCGCGCGAACAGTTGCCGCCCATCAGGATTAGACCCATCACCACAAACCCGAACATCTGAGCTCGCATGCTTGCCTCCTACGCTTGGAAATTCACAAGCACTTCAATCCTACAGCATTTGTCTCGTAGCCAACAACTCTAGACACAGCTCTTTTTTCGGCTGTTTCAGCCTTTGTGGCCAGTTTCAGCCTAGGTCCGGCGCCCTGAACGGGATCGCAGGCCCTGGAAAGTGAGGAGATCCGCCTGAAATCTCGCTTTTCGGTCTCCGGCCTGGCGATCACTGGCCCGCTGCATCGAGCAGGAAGGGATAGTTCACGACCACCACGCCGCCTCCATCGGGCGCCGGGAAGGTCCACCTGCGAACCGCGCGAACGATGCAGCTCTCGACCGCTTCGTTCTTTAGGCTCGAGTTGTCGACCATGGCCGATTGCACGGAACCCGTTGGAGAGATGACGAACTTCGTGGTCACTCGGCCCTGCAGATCGGGCCTCGCGTTGAGCTGTTGCTCGTAACAGAACTTAACCTCGTTGATGTGGCGTCGCACCACACGCCGGATGACTTCCTTGGAGAGCGAGCCCCGAACCTCGGCGCCTCCGCTGCGAACTTGAGGCACACCGGCCGAGCGCCCACGGAACCCGCCAACGCCGCTGCCATAGCCGCCCTCGCCCGCACCCCGGCCACCACCGCGGCCGATCGTGCCGAAGTTACCCATGCCGATGGTGCCCTGGCCGAGCCCGCCGCCACCGCGACCCGTGCCGCGCAGCCCGAGGCCGCCGAATCCAAAGTTCTGACCGATGTCGTTACCCGTCATCGCGCCGAGCGCGCTGGTTGGGTCGTTTCCGAGCGCGAAGTCTGCGCCGTAAGGTGAGGTGGGCGCGTTGAACGAGCCCTGCATCGACGCGAGTGTCCCGATGATGCCCGCACTGCGTGCGTTTTCTTCCGCCTGCTCGCGCGCCATCACGGGGTCGGGATTGTCCTCCGGCCCCTGGATGCCGTACTTGTTCTTGGTCTTCTCTGATTTTTCGTCGCCCATCTGACCTTGCTCGCCCTCGTGCGCCTTACCGGTGCCGCCACCCTGCGAGTCGTCTCCGTTCAGCCACTCGGGCTCCGGCTCCTCGAGCTCTTCAGGCTCCATGAGGAATTGAATCAGGCGCGAGTCGGTCGCGAGTAGATCCGACGACAGCCCTCGAGGACGCGGAGGCTGAAAGTAGAACATGGTCAGCACCAGGCTCGCAAAGAGCGCCGCACCCGCGACGTAGATCATTGGACGAATGTCCATCTTCGCATGGCCTGCAACCTTCTTGCCGGCCTTCACGTCTTTGATGATGAAGGTGAAGTCGCGATGCTTCATGCGGACAGCGCCACCTTCGGGCACGGGGAACTCCAAGGCCCCGGCCACGGTGGAGCTCGGTCGGAAATCGCCCTGGCCGCGCATCAGATCGAACGAGCGCGTCTGATCGCCAATCGTGGCTTCGCCCTTTGCTCCTTCAGGAACGATCGCCGTGACGCCCGCGCCTTCCGCGATGCACAAGGGCATCCGATCGACGCCGATGGCATCGTGACCGAGCACGTAGTCCACTTCGTCGACGTCCGGCTCTCCGACGTAGTAATCGCGAGGCGGCGTGAGATAGTCGACGTTCAGTACGTTGCGATCGCCCCACAGAACCGACACCTCGATCGCGCGCTCGTTGGTTTCGATCTCGTGGGTTGGAACCGCAGGCGCAGTCGCCACCAGGCCGTACTCGGGCCCATCTTCACCGACAGTGTTTGCGAACGGCGTGCGGGACAAGCGCTTCGCACCCACCTCGAAGGGATTGAACTTCGGCCCCGACTCGTCTTCCTGCGGGCCAGCCTTGGGCACAGCTTTGGCCCTGGGTTCGGACTCTTCGTCGAGCATGGCACTCATCGCCCGCTGATCGACGACCGGTGTTCCCCCACCGCCGCCCGCTGCCATCGCAACCGGCGGACTCGAGGCAACCGCCACCGTTCCCGTGATGATGTCGACGTGGAGCCGCTTCTTGCCGACTTGCACTTCGTCGCCGGTCTGCAGCTTACGCTTGTTGATCTTCTCGCCATTGACGAGCGTGCCCGACGCGGAACCCAGGTCGATGATGAACACCTCGCCCGGGCCCGTAACCTCGATGACCGCGTGCATGCGGCTGACCTTGTCGTCCTCGAGGCGGACATCGCTCGTCTGCAGACGACCGATCTTGATGATCTCTTGGCTCAGCGTCTCGCTGCTGAGCAACTCGTCGCCATCGTAGATGGAAAACGCGACGGACGTATTGTGGCTCGACTCACTCACCAGGATCCCCCATTACAAATCTTCCACAGATTTCAGCATCTCGGGAATAAAATGCTCTCGAATCTGAATGAGAGAGGCTCGACGCCCCCTGCGACGCACGATCAATTGCTCGCCGTCAGGCCGTACTAAGTCGCCCGTCACCAGGTCGTCTTCGAAGTCATACGTCGTCTCCGAGCCCGGAATGTCCTGTGCCCGAGCGACGCTCAGCGACAGCGATGCTATTGCAATTAATGCTGTGATAACAAGCGCTTGTAGGGTGAAACTGGAAAGTGCATTCTTCATGATTCGTCCTTAACCTGCGACCTGCATCGCCTCGACCGAGATGTCGATGTTCTGCATGCGCCCCGGTCGGCACTTCGGTGCGCCGCGGCTCTTGCCCGACCTCGGCGCGCATCGATTGCTGACATCCTGCACGCTGGAGCGGAATTCGGATTGCTTACCGGCTCGGCTCAGGAACTCGCTGAAGTAGCCCCTCGCCTTTTTGAGATCGCCGACCGAGCCCGACATGTAGTCCTGATAGAGCACGCCGAGGTTGAAGTACGCTTCCGGGCGCTTGGCATCGAGTTGCTTGGCCCGCTCGTATTGCGTCTCGGCCTCGGCGAAACGTTCGAGGCCGCGCAGCGCCGTTCCAAGGCCGATGACCGCCTCGTAGTTGTTCGGCTGGAGCTCGACCGCACGGGCAAACGCCCTGCGACCGTCTTCGTAGCCGCGAAATGAGATCGTGACCTCGCCAAAGTTCATCTGGGCTTCGAAGAGGTCTGGATCGAGCGTGATCGCTTTCTGAAAGAACCGAAGCGCCGAGATGACGTCACCCTTGTAGACCTTGATCAGGCCCCAGGTGTTGTAGATGGGCGCGTAGTTCTCATTCAGCATCTGCGCCTGACGGCACACGACCTCAGCGAGGTCGAGCTCGGCCGCGTTGCCTTTTCGCCCGCGGTCGTAGTGCAGCAGCGCCATTTGGTTGAAGGCCGACAGGTAGTCGGACTCGATCGCCAAGGCGCGGCGCAGGTTCTTGAGCGCCTCTTCGCTTTGGCCCTGTGACCGCTGAACAATCGCGAGGTTCGTGTACCCAGAGGTGCACTGCGGGTCGTCCTTGATCGATCGCTCGAACTCAGACTTCGCCGGGCCCGTTCGACCATTCGCGAGATCTCGAAGTGCGAGGGCTACCCGCGCCTTACAGAACTTCGAATCGACTTTCAGCGCCGCCTCGTAGTGATCGTCTGCGGCGGAGTCACCGCAGCGCGACAGAGCGAGCCCGGCCATGTAGTTCGCCTCGGCGAAGCCCCCACCCTGCGCGTCGGCGGCCCGCTCGAAGGACTTCGACGAGGAGCTGCACTTCGCAGAAGTCCAGCCGCTCTTCTCGTTGGCATCGAATTCTTCTAGAGCCGACTCCCACTTGCTGTGCGCTTTCTTGCTCACCGCATTGCCATCCGCCTTGGTGATCGCCTCCCCCCCTGCCGTTCGCGCGACGTCCGCGCTCGGCGTGGTGCTGGGCTTCGAGCTCGTGCTCTCCCCGCCGCAGCCGAAGATCAGCGCAATGGCGATGAACGTTACCTTCTGGTTCTGCATCACGGCTCCTCCCTCTTGGCAACCGCATCCTTGGAATTCAGCCTCTGCTGATTGATCGCACCAAGATCCACCGCGCCGGGGTCTCCGACGGTGGCCTTGACGTAGTTGGGCTCGCCCCGAAGCTCGGCCGCCACCGGGTACTTCGTCGGATTGAGCCCGTTGAGCTCTTGCTCACAGGAGCGCGACCACTTGTTGAACCAGCGGACCTGCGTCGCGGTCTTCAAGCAGAACTCGAACTTGTCGATCGCCTGGCGCTGCAGGGGCTCCGAGACGTCGTCCAACGCACCGACATAGATGTCGAACAGCCCGGGGTCCTTTTCGATTTCTTTCGGAATCGGCGCGTCCCGGAACTCATCGACGAAGCTGCGGTACATTTCGCCGGTCCGTGCCGCGGCCGCAATCTGCCAGGGAGCGGACTTCATCTGAACGCCGTCGAGGTTGACGGTCATCTTCGCAATCTTGGCGTAGTCGGCCTCGGCCGCCCGAAGCACGCCCTGCTTGCGGGTCACCCACTTCTTGAACTCGCTGTCCGACCACTTCTTGACCTTCGCCATGCTCTTGCCCCCGCGGTACTGCGGGAACGCGACTTTCTCGAACTCGGCGAACTTGAACTCCGACAAGTAGAACTGCGACTCCGCAGCGCTATCGAGCGCCTCGCGGAGATAGAGGACCATACTTTCCTTCGGGGTGTTCTTGAGAGCGCGGATTCGTTTCGGCGCACCCGAGGTCCAGCCCTTCACCGCCGCTTGGAAGTGCTTCCGCGCCTCGGCCTTCCTGTTGAGCTCCCAAAATGCGCGACCAATGGCCGTGTTCGCCTCGATGACCTGGTGCGGCATCCCGACTTTGCCGTACTTCGCGAGATACTCCTTGTAGTGCGCAATGACCTGCGACCAGCGGCTCTGCCGCTCGTAGATCGAGCCAATCGAGAACATGACCTGCGAAGTCTGACGCGGGAGCTTGCGCTTGTAGTTGCGCGCAAACAGGTCCGAGTCCTCCATCGCAGCCTTGTCGTCTCCGAGCCCGATGCGGAAGAAGGTCGCTTGTTCGAGGCCCTCGATCGCGTTCGGGCAGGTCCCGAGCTTCTTTTCCTCGGCGCTGCACTTCGTGCCGTCTTCGCCGGGGAACTTCCGGGCGAATTGCTCATAGTACTTCGCGGCTTGCTCGTAGTAGGCGAGCGCCTGGAAGTTTTGGCCGATCAGGTAGACCGCCTTCTTCGCCAGCGGGCTCTCCGGGTAGCGCTCGGTCAGCACGGTTCGCACCTGGATGGCGCGGCCGAGCAAGTGCGCAGCCTCGAAGTTGATCGCGGCGTTGTAGAGCATTTCGTCCATCTCGCCGCACTCTTCGTGGCGGCGGAAGATGCGGACATAAGTCGCAGCCGCCTTCTTGAACTGCTGCGTCTTTTGATAGATCTCGGCTTCCTTGCGGCGAACCTGGCACTGTAGGTTGCCAAGCGTCCCACATAGGTCCGGGTGCTCTTCGCTCAGCTGCTCCGTGCCGCAGTACGACGCGGACATCGGATCGATCGACGCGCTCAGCTCCTGGACACAGGCGACCCGCGGCTCGGGAATCTGCGTCCCAAGCACGTTGAGGCAGTCGAGGTACAGGTTTGCCGCGTACTCGGCGAGCTCACTGTCCTTGTGGTTGAAGGCGATGTCGCGGAAAAGCACTGCGGCCTCTTCGAATCGATTGGCCTCGTAGTAGATTCGGGCCCGCCGATACTTGATCGTCGATAGGTCCTCCGCCTTGTCGACGTAGCAAACGTATCGATTGAAGGCCTCCAGCATTCCACTCTGAAGGGGGGTGAGCTTCTTCTTCTCGAACTTGTTCGTCGGCGCGGCCTTGGCGTTCTTCATCGCCCGCTTGTCGCTGTTGCTGACGAACCGGGTCTCCGTCTCGCGCGGCACGTACTGCTGCTGGTAGAGGTTGTTGTAGCAAAGCACAGCAGCGTAAGCGGCGTCGCTGGTGAACTCGCCCTGCGTGTCCAACTCGACGACATGATCGAACGCCGGGCCACATTGGCCCCACTCTTCCATCTTCCAGAGCAGCTCCGCGTAGAAGTACGAAATTTTGTACTTCGTCGGCCAGTCACGCTTGTCGATGTTCGTGAAATCCATCTCCTCCATGTCGGGGAACTCTTTGAGCAGCGTTCGGTAGAGCACCGCAGCCTGCGACATCGTCTTCTTATTCTTGGTGCCAGGAGAGGTGTCGGTGCCGATCGCCTCGCGGTGCCAGGAAGTCCCGAGCCAGAGCATGGTCGTCGCCGTTTCCACCTTGCATTGCTCGACCTTGTCCGCGGGCTTTCCACCCTTCTTGAACGTTCGGTAGATGTCGACGAGGCGCTTGAGCTCGACGATCTGAGCATCTTTGGGCCTCGATGAAACCACGGCGCTGGTGACTTTGGTCTGCCAGTCGCAGAGCGAGTTGCTTCGCGGCGAATCGGCCATGAGTTTGTGGTAGACCGTGATCGCCTGGGGCCACTGGCCGGTGTCATAGTAGAGGTTGCCGAGGTGCTCGAGCATTTCGTGTGCCTGGGCATCGTTCTTTGCGTACCGCCGGAAGAACTCGAGCGCCTTCCCGGGCGAACCGTACCTCGAATACGGGAGGACCAAGTCTTTGCGGGCCTGGCGCGCTAGATTCTTGGAGTCACTCGAATACTTGCTCGTGCGGGCGAACTCGAGAATGTCGACGAAACCCTGCAACGATTGCCGGTAGCGCTCGCGATTGTATTCGACCCAGGCGACCTTGTAGAGCGCGTACCCGTACACGGAGTTCTGCTTGGGCGGAAACTCGAGCACTTTGCGGTAGAACTTCGCCGCCGCTTCCATGTCGCTTTCGTTGAAGTAGAACTCCGCGAACGACAAATACGCGTTCGGCACGAAGCGGCTCTTCGGATAGTCCTTGATCAGCCGTCGGTAGACCGAGCGCGCCTTGTCGAATTGGTCGAGCTCCTGGAGGGCAAAGGCCAGCGAGAATAAAACCTCGTCCATTCGCTTGAACTTCGGATGGTCGCGCACCAGCGTCGCATAGGTCCGGATGCTGTCTTCGCGCACCGCGTTGAGCTCGGCCTGCGCGGCCTTCTGGCCTTCTCGCGCCTGCTTGCAACGCGCCTTGTCGCCGTCCCGAGTGCACGCTTCGTAGATCGGGTCGTCGAACGACCTTAGCTTGGCGTTCTTGGCGATTTGCATTTCGAACTGCGTCTCGGCGAGACGCAGCAGGACTTCGGGCCGTCGTGGGTCGTCGTCGCTGCTGTTCTTGACGAGCCTCTGGAGAATCGCGATCTCCCGCTCGAGCAGGTTCTCGGCCCGGGCGCGCGTCTGCTCCCGACCGAGACGCGTGCTCATGTCGATCTGGAGCGACGGTCCGGTCGCCCCCTGCTTCGCCCTCTTCTTGGGCGCGGTCGCCTTCATGCGCGAGACCGGCGCGGTTCCGCCCTCTTTGGCAGCTGACTTCTTGGACCCGGCCGGACACGCAGCGATCTCTCGCTCGGTGCTTTGCGGAATGCACATCGGGGCGGTGCTCATCGGCGCCTGCTCCGCGGCTGCCTCGCCCCCAAGGATCATTGCGAGCGACCCGCAAAGGAAGCTCGCCGCGTACTTCGATTTCATTAGCGCGTGCATAGGTTGGTCACCTGCTGTCGATAGAACCCGAGCTCATCACGCCACCATTCCCCGTTGAACGGCCAGAGCTGATGTTCTTCGTCCACGTTGACGTCGCCACCTTTCGATTGCTTGGCGAGCGACATCTGTTGTTGCAGCTCCTGGTCGATCTGACCGCGGCGGAAGGTCGCGATTTCGAGCTCCACCGTGTCGACCTGATTGCTGAGATCTCGAAGCTCGCGAATCAGTCGCTTGTACCGGCCGCGCGCCAAATCACCCGCCTGGTCCACGGCGAACGCTTTCGCCAGTGAAACGTCTTCCAGGATCTTTTCGCCGATGGGCGAGCCCGCGAACGTTTCGCCGGACTTCGCGAGGCGCTCTTCTTCCTTGTCGAGCAAGGCAACGTACTCGAGATGTTGAAGCACCGTGCGGTCACTCAACGCCGTCGACACGATCGGGCGGACGCGAGGCGAAAGGTCTGCTTCGTCGTTTCGAACCAACCTCAGGAACTCGAAGAAGTCAGCATTGTCCTGGTGCTTCGCCAGCACCGAGTCGAGCTCTTGCTTGACCGGGTCGTACGTGTCGTGGAACTTCGCAACGGTGGCTTCGGCATTGTCGACCTGACAGTTCACGAAAAACGTCACCGCCTTCAGAACGAGCGCTTCAGGGTAGAAGGCCTGCTCGAAGTAGGGCGAATACAGCGTATGCACGTTCCCGAGCGCGCG
>CAMYMX010000094.1 GCA_947259605.1 uncultured Polyangiaceae bacterium
CAGAAGTGTGTTTTTCGACATTCGTGATTCCGTATTCAGCGGTCCTGGTGATCAAACAGCCTCGACCGAGCGGCTCGGCCGGAAGAGCGATACTGCACGAAGCGACGGGCCCGTCGCGGCATCGAGTGCCGAGCGCGCAGGACCGTCATGGGGATTCCTCGGAAGGGTCAGTTCTTCTCGAAGATCTGCTCGATTGCGGCCTGCGTGTTCTCTTCGCTGTCAGAGCGCGCCACAGCGATCTCCTTCACGACCAGATTGCGCGCAGTCTCGAGCATCTTCTTCTCGCCGAACGACAGCGACTTGTCGACCTGGAGTCGATAGAGGTCGCGCATGACCTCCGCCACGTCGAAAACCGAGCCGGTCTTGATCTTGTCCATGAACCCGCGGTATCGGCGGTTCCAGGTCTGATTGTCGAAGACGACGGGTTGCTCCGCGAGCAGGGAGAAAATCTCCTTGATGTCGGTTTCCGAGATCGGGGGTCTAAGGCCCACCTTCTTCGCCTGGGCGACCGCCACCCGGATCCTGTCGTTGTTCTTCGCATCCAGGGGCCTCAGCACGTAGAATTCCATCGTCGCTGTGCCGATTTTACGCTCCTCGATCGAGACGACCTCGGTGACGCCCTGTTTGGGATAGATGGCCTTATCGCCAACTTTAAATTCGTATGTTCCCGCGTGCATCGGGACTCCTTATCTTGCCAAAAACGTGCCCTTACGCGTCTTTTCTACGCGTTGGGTTGAACGGGCGCTGCGCAGTGATTATTTCCCGCCTCAGCGTCGCACTTCGCGCGTCCCCGCTCTTTCGGTGCAGCCGGGTCAAAGCCCAGCTGGGGCGAAATGTAGTCTCAGCCCGCATCTGGGTCAACGCGATCTCGGGCTTCGTCCGGCTGGAAACGATCTCCCCGTCCGCTTTCGGATCGCGCGCGAAAGCGAGCTTTCCGAATTTTCTTCAGCTTTTCAACGTGGCCTGATAAACAAACGTTTCTCAACGATTACAAAGTGTTGAAGGCCGACGTTGCAAAATATTTCGCTCAAATAGAGCAAAGTTATGTATAATTCATGTGCGCTTCCGCTTGACACGTGAAGTGACGTGACAATACGGTACGTGCACCTGCAATATTGACCCACCTTGGAGGAGGTCGAAATGGCGACTGCAAAAAAACGACGAACAAAAAAGGCCGCTAAGAGGCGGCCAGCAAAGAAGCGTGCGGCAAAGAAGCGCACCACGAAGAAGCGCGCGACTAAGAAGCGCGCAACCAAGAAGCGTGCGACTAAGAAGCGCACCACGAAGAAGCGCGCGACTAAGAAGCGCGCAACCAAGAAGCGCGCGACTAAGAAGCGCGCAACCAAGAAGCGCGCGACTAAGAAGCGCGCAACCAAGAAGCGCGCGACTAAGAAGCGCGCAACCAAGAAGCGTGCGACTAAGAAGCGCGCAACCAAGAAGCGTGCGACTAAGAAGCGCGCAACCAAGAAGCGTGCGACTAAGAAGCGCGCAACCAAGAAGCGCACGGCTCGCAAGAAGAAATAACCTTCTAGGCGGTAGACCTTTGGGTCCACCGAGGGGTCACCTGTGGTGGCCCCTGGCCTAAGGCCCTGCTTTTTACGGGCCTTCGCGCAGTCTGTCGTGGCGATCCCTCTTTCTTATCGGGGGGTGTTCGTCTGCTGGCGCCCTGGCTCACCGCTGGGGCGCTAGCTATTTAAGCCGGTGACTTCTGCTCGTTTTCGAGGAGCCGTTTCAGTCGTTCGATTTCTACGCGCACGGCGATCACCTTCTCGCTTCCAAGCGTGACCGAGCCGACCGGGCTGCCCTTGCGTTTGTGCACGAAGCGCCGAGGTGTGTAGAGCACGTCGACGATCGCCTCACCGCGAAGATCGCTGAAGTGAGCCGCCAGCGTTGCGGCGTCCACGAGTGTCTCGGCTGAGCAAGGCTGTCCTTTGCTGAGCGGGACGACGACATGGGCGCCCGTCACGCCCCGCGCGTGCAGCCAGAGATCATGCGGCCGCGCGACGCGAAGCGTGAGGCGGTCGTTGTCGGCGGCGCCTCGCCCGACCAGCACGGCGGACGCGTCGCCGCTGCGGAACTCTCTGTAGGGCAGGCGCACGCCGGCCTGCCTCCGTTTGCGCTCTCGCTCGATTGGCGCCGTGGTCGAAACTCCCAGCGCTCTGAGCCGAGCTGTGAGCTCCTCCGCGGAGCTGCCTTGAAGCTCGGCTCGAGCTCGATGGAGCTCGGCGATCTGTTGTTCCACCGCGGCCAAGCGGTTCGGTGCGACCTCTAAGCCTCGCCTCAGCCGCTTGGACTTCTTGAAGAGCTCCTGGGCCGTCTCCGTCGGGCTCTTGCGCGGGTCGAGCTCGATCCGAATCGGCCGGGGCTCCGCGTCCCAGCTCTGGGTCTCGAAAGAGCTCGCATTGGCTGGAATTTCCGAGAGATGCGCAAGAATCAAGCTGGCTCGCTGGTGCAGCTCATCTGCCGTTGCTGCCCGTTCGAGGTCTTCGCGGATCGCGTCGCGCTTTTTACCCAACCGTTTGAGGTGCCGCAGCAAGGCCCTTTCGAGCTGCTCCCGGCGGAGCGATCGATGCGCCTCGAGCGCCGCCGCGCCTGCGGCTCGGAGCTCTGCGCGGCTCCGCGATTCGAGATGACCGTCTTCGTCCGGGGCCGTCGCCGCTGCGCCCGGGGAGCGAAGGACGACAGAGCCATTGGTCTCGCAGAGCCACCAGGCACCGTAGGGTTTGCTCGGAGCCGCGATTAGGAAGCGAGTCACGCCGGCTCGAGTCACCCAGAGACGCGCCGCCCGCCGGCTCGTCTCCACCGTGTCGACCCGCGCTCCTTCGAGGTGCCGGCGAAGCTGGGTCAGCGCTGGGCTGGCACTCGCGCCGCGTGGCCGCTCGTCCACGATGCCGAGGCAGAGCGCTCCAGGTAGCGCGACCAGGACCAACACTTCGTTCCGGCCCTCCGTTCGGATGGAAAGACTCAGAAGTCCGGGCTCTGGTTGATCAACGCGCGCGAGCTTCGCATTCCACGGGTTCACTCTCGACCTTCGGACACGGCTTGGAGCAAGCGGGCTTCTCGAAACGACTGACGGGAGTCGATTGTGACGTATGCGCGCGACGCTCCTGCGCCTTGGAGCTTGTCCCAGACCTCGAGCAGCTGTGCGTGTGAGAACGATCGGCGCAGCCCTTCGGCGAGCAGGGTCGAGTAGACGACGTCGACGCTCGGGGCCGGATCATCGATGGCGTCGATGCCGCCGAGCACCGAAAGCGTGCGCGCCATGGCTTGCACGGCTTCCGGCTCCCAAAGCCCCGTCGGTTTCCAGGCGACGAAGCGACCCTCCGTTCGTGGGATGCGGGCAAAGTAGTCCTGGAGCCGTTGCCGATCGCGCGCCCCGGTCGTGACCGCGGCGCTCGTGGCGATGACGACGATGGAAGCCTCCAGTGCATCCGCGGCCTCGGCCAGCCAGAGAAGGCCGGCGTCGAGCTCCTTGCTCGGGCGCAGCGGCCCTCCGGGAGCCTGCCAACACCGATCGGGCGCGCGAAGCGCGAGCTCGAAGCCATCGGGTAGCCTCTGACGCCAACTCGCAAGGGTGCCAGGCTTTGGAAGTGGTTCACGCGGCGCCAGCTCCGCAAAGCGAAGCGCGGCCGAGTACTTGGGCCCAGGGGGTCGTTCCAACAAGGCGCCTGCCAGGAGCTGCATCCGCGAGAGGGTAGCTGCACCGCCGGGACAAGCAAAGTCGGTTTGGCCTTGGAAATTGCCGACCAGAGCACCGATTGACTAGGGGTGATTCGATGGCCTACAACTCCCGGTGAGATTGGCGCCTATTGGGGTCGGGCCAAGAGGGGAACGAGGGCATGGAGCAAGCTCGGAATTACGTCTGCACGGAGTGCGCAAGCGCGGTTCCGTCCGGGCACAAGTTCTGCGGGGCCTGTGGAGCGGGCGTGCCACGCGAAGCGCAAACACTCGAGACCAAGTTCTTCGGAGCTCTACAGATGCCGGGGAAGGCGCGCCTCATCGTCGTTCGCGGCGACGAGGCGATGGGCGAAGGCCTGAGCTACCTGTTGCAGGCAACGGAGCACATCGCGGGCCGAGAGGCCGATCAGATCCCATTCCCGAGCGACACCTGGCTCAGTCCGCGGCACGCGAACTTCCTGTACCGAGGCGAGAAGCTCGTCGTGCGCGACGAGGGCAGCCTGAACGGCGTGTACATTCGAATCCGAGGGGCCGCCCCCATCAAGGTCGGCGACCACTTCCTGTGTGGTCAGCAGCTGTTCCGTGTGGATGCGACACCAAGGGACACTTCGGGGCCGGAAGCCGATCAGACGTATTTCTATTCGTCGCCCAAGCGGCCAAGTGCTTTTCGCGTCACTCAGGTTCTCGAAGGGGGCATGGACGGGATCGTCTGCTGTGCTCACGAGCACGCGGTTCACATTGGTCGCGAGGAATGCGATATCAACTTCCCGGACGACGTCTATTTGTCGCCCCGGCATGCGCGAGTCGAGATGTCCGGGGAATCCCTCGAGCTCATCGACGAAAACTCCCAAAATGGGACCTACGTTCGCATTCGAGGCGAACGGGAGCTGAGCCATGGGGACTACCTTTTCTTGGGTAGGAACCTTCTCCGAGTGGAGGTGACGGCGTGATCGTCTGTTCCCGATGTAGCAAGGACAACCAGGATCACTACAAGTTTTGTTTGGGGTGCGGGGCGGAGCTTCCTCGTGTCTCGGGCAAGCCCTCGTCATCGACGGATACGCCGCCGGGCGGCTCCTCCGGATCGGGCCGCTCGACGAATGCGCCGCAGGCTCGGGCCGCTCAGGCCGAAGCGCTGGCGTCGGCGCCCCAGATGGCATTGGAACCGCCCCCCATGCAGGCCAGCCACCCCGAGCCGGTCCAAGAGGCACAGTCGGACTCATTGCCCGAGGAGCTCGCGCCGTTGGGGGATCACACGTCGCCTTGTCCCCATTGTGGTGCGGGCGTTCCCGAGAACTTCCGGTTTTGCCACGTTTGCGGGCACGACTTGCTCGGCGAGGCGGGTGGTGAGGCGCCGGACGACGCGCCGGCGGAGCGCACCTCGGCGCCAGCCGTCGCCGAGGCTCCCAAGCCGGCGAGTACGCGTGCTCGGCTGATCTTGATTCAGCCAGACGGCTCGGAAGGCGAGATGTTTCCTCTGTCTGCAGGTCCGACCCTCATCGGGCGGAGCAGCGGTGGGATCTTCGCCAACGATGCATACCTCTCTCCGGAGCACGCAGAGTTTCGGTTCGACGACGATCAGCTCGTCGTCAAAGACTTGGAAAGCCTCAACGGTATCTACATCCGCATCGAGCCCGACGTCCCGATTGAGCTCTTTGACGGGAGCATCTTTCGCGTCGGGCAGGAGATTCTGAGATTCGATGCGCCGACCGCGCCCGAGCCGTCCGCCGACGGCACGCAGCATATGGGCAGTCCCCACCGGGGCTACCTGGGCCGAATCTCACTGCTCGTCGGCCGGTCGACGACGGGCAACAGCTATCCGATCCCACCCCAAGGCATTCATCTCGGCCGCGAGCGCGGGGATGTAGTGTTTCTCGAGGACGGTTATGTCTCGGGGCTGCACTGTCGGGTGCATTCCGAGGTTGGGCACGTGTTTCTCACGGACATAGGCAGCTCAAACGGCACATTCGTTCGAGTCTCGAACGAGTCGTACGTCCCCCAGGGCACCTTCGTCTTGATGGGGCAGCAGCTGTTCCGCACCGAGTACTAGAGCCGACCGCGGCTGAGCCCCAGCCGCGAAGACAAGAAGTCCTCGATGTGCTCGGCAAGCAGATCAGGCTGCTCGACCGGCGCTGCGTGGCTGGCCCCCTCGATCACTTCGAGCACCGCGTTCGGAATCGCGCCGGCCATTTCCTCGGCGAGCGACATCGGTGTGAACGTGTCGTGCTCCGCGGCCACGACCAGGGTCGGAACATCGACATCGGCCAGGAAGCCACGCGCGTCGTGCCGGCCAGCCTGCTGTAGCATGGGCAGGAACACTTCAGGGTTCATCAGAGCGGCGTGCTCCCAATAGCGCTGGAAGTCTTCTTCTTGGATGCGCTCGCCGTCGAGCTCACGACCCGCGCATGCTACGCGAAACGCCATCGCTGCAGGAACACGCCCCCAAACCGCACGAGCGACCCCGGGAAACATTCGCATCCCTCGTACGAGCCCCGGCAACAGCTGGTCCAAGAGGTCGGTGCCGTGAAACGTCGTGGTGATGCGGCCGAAGGTCCCGCACATCAGAACTAGGGCGGCGACGCCGTCGGGATTTTGTCGGTAGTACTCGAGAGCGACCTGAACACCCATTGAATGCGCGATGATGACGGGGCGGCCGACGTCCAGCTGATCGCAGATTTGCTTCAAATCCGCGGCGAGATCCTCAATTGACACGCGCTCGGGGTCCCGCGGAGGTCCGCTGCGTCCATGGCCGCGAAAATGCCAATGGATCACGCGGTGGTGCTGGGCGAGCCCCGGCGCGAGATATCGCCACGCAAACCCATCGCAGCCGATTCCATCCGTCAGGATGACGGGAGGATCGCCCGCACCGAGCAGCTCGTAGAAAAGGCGAGTGCCATCCGCTGCTTCGACAAAGCCTTCGCGGTCGTACTCCACGCTCTTGGAGCTTACTTCTTGGCGCTGTCGTCCGGGCTGTCCGGGATGTCGTTTACGGAGGGCAACTTGCGGATCTCGGGAAGGGCGATCTTCACGCAGCGTTGGACGATCCAGGAGAGCGAGCGATCCAACCTTGCCGATTCATGCTTGATGTCGTGTAGCATCGACTCTGGGAAGTAGAGGCTCTGCTTGCGCTTATCGGTCGTAGACATCGTGAGGAATCCTCCATGCGGACACCGTACGATCTGGCGCACGAGCCCCGCTCAAGTATCTGGTGGTCCTACCCAGGGATAGAAGCAGTGTCAATGATAAAGGTCTGTAGCCCATGTTCCGTCTGAAAACCGGCCGCAAAACACTCCGCCTGCTCTTCGTCGCCATGTTGGCTTTGGCGCTCCTTGCGGTGATGGCATCGGAGGCGCCGGCGCGGCGCAGTCCGTTCGAGCCGCTGTCGATTTTTGCGCGCGCCCTTGCGTACATCGAAGTGAGCTATGTAGAGCCAACCGATCAGAAGACCCTGGTATACGGGGCGATCCAGGGGCTGGCCGATTCTCTGGATCCGCATAGCGTTTTTTTAGACCCCGAGGAGTACCAAATCCTCAGGAGCGACGCAGAAGGGCGATTCGCAGGCGTTGGGGTGGAGGTTTCGACGCGTGACGGCTGGCTTACGATTCTCTCGGTGTTCGACGGTGGGCCCGCGGCGAAAGTGGGGCTCCGGCCCGGCGACCGATTCCTGACCATCGACGGCGAGGATGCTCGCGACGTTCGACTGTATGACGCCGTTCGCCGGATCCGAGGGGAGCCCGGGACCTCCGTGACGGTGAGCATTCGGCGAAAAGGGCAAGAAGAAGCGGTAGAACGCACCCTCACGCGTGCGTTCATCGAAGTCGATCCCATCGACATGCAGGTGCTGGACGACGGAGCGGTTTACGTACGCATCAAGGCATTTCAGGACGGGACGAAACGCCAGCTCAGCGACGCGCTCGACGAGGCCGTGGTGCAGCTTCGCAAACGAGACGGCGTTCAAGGGCTCTTGCTCGACCTCAGGGACAACGGCGGCGGCTTGCTTCACGAAGCGGTCGGGGTGAGTGATGAGTTCCTCGCCTCGGGAGTCATCGTGAGCACGCGTGGACGAGGCGGTCAGACGATTAGTCAATACTCCGCGCGTCGCGCGGGCACCCGGCCGAAATGGCCCATGGTGGTCCTGATCAACGAGAACACGGCGAGCGCTTCGGAGATCGTCGCCGGCGCCTTGCGCGACCACAAGCGTGCCGTCCTCGTCGGGGTACGATCGTTCGGCAAGGGCAGCGTGCAGAATGTCTTCGAGCTGCCGGGCGGAAGTGCGCTCAAGTTGACGACGTACCGATACTACGCCCCGTCGGGTGCCTCGATTCAGGCCGAGGGCGTTTCACCTGACCTGGTCGCCGAACAACCGCGCGGCGCAGACGACTCCGAGCCGCTGCGCGAGGAGGAGCTCGAGGGACATCTTCGGGCCCAGCCGAAGGGGGTTCGGGGAGTGCCGAAGCGGGTCAGTGTTCCCGAGGCCCCTCAGGCGAATGGGCGAGTGCCGAGCATCTTCGCGGAGGATTCTCAGGGGCAGCGGGCGTATGCGGTGCTGAAGGCGAGAATCGGGAGGTAGGGACGGGGCCAGAGCCAGTGAAAGTGGCCAGCGCGCACCGAAGCCATATGTCGCCCTCCTGAAGACAGCAGGCGGCAGCGCGAGCCGGAACGGCGAAGCCCGGCGCAAAGCGCCGGCAAGGCAGAGCGAAGCGAATGCCGCGCAGGGAGGATTACGGGTGGGGGTGGGCGGGCGGTGTAATCAAACCTGACCAGGTGCCAAGTTCAGCAACCACCCCCACCACACCCGCGGCAGCGCCTGCGCTCGTTGGGTTTTCGCGGTATGGTTCGCAAGTCACCGAAATGCTGAATGTTTCAAGGCGGGAGCGTGTCCCCGCAACGTCAGCGTCAGCGATTGGGCTTTCGGCGCAGCAGTCGAAAAGTGACGTCGGGAGTTTCGCCGGGGCGGCGCTCCACCTCTTCAAACGCCGATAAGTCCTCAGGGAAGTACGTATCGCCTTCGACTTCCCGATCGATCGTCGTCAAGTGGAGCTCGGTCGCCATCGGTAGGGCTTCTTCGTAGAGGCTCGCGCCGCCGATGATGAAAGGGCAGGGGTCGGTGGTTCGGGCTAGAGCGATGGCTTCATCGAGGCTGTTGGCCCGATCGCAGCCTGGGAGCTCGAGGTCCGACTGCCGCGTGACGACGATATTCCGGCGCTTCGGCAGCGGGCGGCCGATCGAATCATAGGTCTTGCGGCCCATGATGATCGCGTGGCCGCTGGTCGTCTTCTTGAAGTGCTTGAGGTCTTCGGAAAGGTGCCAGGGTAGGGCGCCTTGGTGGCCGATCACGCCGTTCCGGGCGACCGCGACGATCAGCGCAAGGGGCGCTTGGGCTGCGAGGGCATCGGTCACACTGCCACCGGGGCCTTGATGCGGGGGTGGGGCAGGTAGTCTGTTAGTCGGAAGTGCTCATATTCGAAGTCGAACAAGCTGCGCACGGAGGCGTCGATCTTCATCGTTGGCAGTGGGCGGGGTTGGCGGGATAGTTGCAGCCGCGCTTGCTCGACGTGATTGCTGTACAGATGCACGTCGCCGAACGTGTGGACGAAATCACCCGGCTCCAAGTCGGAAACCGAGGCAATCATCATCGTGAGCAGGGCGTAGCTGGCAATGTTGAAGGGGACCCCCAAAAAGACGTCGGCGCTCCGCTGGTACAGCTGACAGCTCAACCGGCCCTCGCTCACGTAAAACTGAAACAGCGTGTGACAAGGCGGTAGAGCGACGCGCTCCGCTTCTTGCGGGTTCCAGCCGGAGACGATGAGTCGGCGGCTGTCCGGGTTGTCGCGGATCTGGTCGAGCACGTAGCTGAGTTGGTCGAAGCCGTCGCGCTCGTAGCTGCCGTCCTCTCGCTCAGTCGCGCCGAAG
>CAMYMX010000095.1 GCA_947259605.1 uncultured Polyangiaceae bacterium
GTTACCCTGTGCCCGCGCTTGACCAGCGCGTCGATGGCGGCGCGGCCCGTGCCGCCTGTGGCTCCAACGACCAATACGTTTTGTGCTTTTTCCATGTCTGCCTCCTTTTGGCAGGTCTCACTCTGCGGCCCGAGTTGACATGAATCCAATGACTTGGTTCCATGCGGGCATGAGCGTCACTCATACTGCAGACAACCTCCACCGCATCGACCTGAACCTCCTGGTTGCCCTCGACGCCTTGGCCCGCGAGCGGAGCGTCACGAAGGCCGCCGAGCGCACGGGCGTGACGCAGTCCGCAATGAGTCACACGCTCCGTCGCCTCCGCGAGCTCTTCGACGACCCGCTCTTGGTCCGAGGCCGAGGCGGCATGGTGCTCACCCCCCGCGCCGAAGCCCTCGCCGTTCCCCTTCGCAGTGGTCTGGTCAGCCTCGCGCGCACCCTTGCCGAACCCGCAGCGTTCGAGCCCGAGCACGCAAGCCGGACGTTCCGCATCGTCTCGCCCGACTTGTTCGATGCGCTCTTCTTGCCAGCGCTTCTCAAACGCCTGGGCCACGAAGCCCCGTCGGTCGATCTCGCCGTCGTCCCCACGCCGAAGCGTCTCTCCGACAGCCTCGAAACCGGCGACGTCGACCTCGCGATCTACCCCGTGCTCCTCGACCCCCAACCCTTCGACCTCGGCACGCAAGTCGACGCCGAGCTCCAAAGCCGGACGCTCTTCCGCGACTCCTTCCGATGCTTCGTTCGAAACGACCACCCCGCGCTCACCGGCCGACGCAAGCTCACTCTCGAGACGTACACCCGCCTCAATCACATCCTCGTCTCACCGGGAGGCGAGGGCCCAGGTCTCGTCGACCGCATCCTGCAAGCACGAGGTCTCAAACGCCGCATCGCCCTCCGCGTCCCTCACTTCGCCACCGCCCTCGAAGTCATCGCCCAAAGCGACCTCGTCCTCACCGCCCCCTCGAGCCTCAGTGGGTGTTCCACCGCGTCGAGCCTGGCCTCCCGCCCCGCCCCCCTGGCCATCCCGGAGCACGCCATTACCATGCTCTGGCACCCCCGCTTCACCGAAGACCCCGCCCACCGCTGGCTCCGCGAGCGCATAATCGACGTCACCGCGCCGGTCGTGCTGTTCTGACGAACGGTTGAAGCGAAGCGTTCCGCCCCGTTTACTAGGTCGCCAGCACGCCCGGCTGGCTCATGGAGGAGACCGAGGAGCCATGACTCTTCGTGTACAGATTCCTCAAATGCACCACGAGGCAGCCCATTCCAAAGATGTGCACCAGGAAGCTGAGCCCCGGGCCGACGAACGGAATCGCCACCACGAAGAGAATCACCAAGAGACTCGCCCCCGTATTGAGGACGAGACGACGGTTGTCCGCTGCCGGGAGTCGCTGCGCGGCAAAGTACGCGACGACGAGCGTCGAGAGAAACAGAAGCACGCCGTACACCATGCCGAGCACGATGGAGACTGGGATTCCAATCACCGTGAGTGCGATGATGAGCATCACCACGGGGGTCGCTATGAGCGCAACGAAGCCAAATCCCATGTCGCGCAGCACCTCTTTGCTCGACTCCGGCGCGGGCGGCAGCAGAGAAGGAAACAGCGTGACGAGCACGAGGCCCATGAGCAGCATGGCGAGCGCCTTCGCCAGCACCCCGAAGTAGAATCCGGGGTACAGAAACGCGCGTCGCTCTGCCTTCTTTTCGATGTCGACGATGGTCTCGCCGCTCACGGTCGCGCCGTCGTCGACCTCGATGGCATCGGGCAATGGAACGGTCACCTGGAGGTCGCCGCCGACCGAGCCGCTCGAGCTCACGGTGACCCGCTTCCCGTAGCCGCGCACGCTGCGCTCGACGCTTCCGCTCAGTTCCATCGTCTCGGCTGCGAAAATGAGGTCTCGGCCGACTCGCCCTTTGCTTCGCACCGACTCGCCGGCGAAGTAGCCGCCGCGCGCAAGCTCGCTCCCTTCCGTCACGATGACGTTCTGACCGGCCACGAAACTCGAGCCGCCGACCCTGCTGTCCACCTCGACGTTCTTGCCCGCAGCGTGCACGTTCCCGCTGACCTCGCCGGCAATCGTGACCGTCTCACCGGCGCTATAGACGTTGCCGCGCACGGTCCCGGTGACCTCGACCCGCTCGGCTGCTGCAAAGACGTCACCGTTCACCACGCCAGCCACGATGGCGGTCTTGCCAGCGAGGAACACGGTGTCGTCGATGGACTCGCCTTCGGCAACTTTGACGGTGCCCTCTTTCTCGTAACGCAGCTCCGCCGCATGCGCTGGACTTGGCGGAGCGAGGCCCGCGAGCAGTGCCAATGCCAGGCCTGCGGTTGCTCCCGCGAGTGGACGCCGAAGCGCGACGACGCTCAGCGTCCCCAGCACGACAAACAGTGTTGCAACAAAACCAAACGATGAAACCCACATGTCCTGACCTCCTCCAAAGAGCTGCGCTAGACCGCGCAAAATCGAAATGAGCCCACCGAGCCCGCCAAAGCCGCTGACCCATCCGACGCCCGCCGGAAGGCTCGGTGTGGTCTGCCACAGCCAATTGAGCATGACCGGGGCCAAAGCCGCGGCCGCGACGGCGCCCCACACCCAGCTCGACGCAGAACTACCTGAAGCCGAGCCGCTCGAGGTCGAAGAAGCTGCCGGCAGAACAACGGTCACCGCTTCCTCTTCGCCCAGCACCTCCATGAGAACCGCATTCTCCTGCTCGAGCGCAGTGAACAACGCACTGCAGGTCGCGCAGGCTTCGAGGTGAGCGACGATGCGATGCGCCTCGTGCTCTGGTAGCTCGCCGTCTGCGTAAATCGATAGCGTGAGCTCGGTTGGGCAGCTCATGATTCTTCCTTTCGCAGTGCGCCGATTCTGCTGCGAAGCTCGCGCTTCGCTCGATGCAGCAGCACGGCAACGTTGCTGCGCGTGGTCCCGAGATGATCGGCGATCTCGTCGTAGGAGAGGTCACCGTAGTATTTCAAGATCAGCGGCACGCGATAGTTCTCGGGTAGGGCGTCGATCGCCCGAAGCAGCACTCGTCGCTGCTCTTGGTCTTCGAACGCCACGAGAGGCGAGGACGCCGCCGCGATGGCAGGCGCCTCGACGGGCTCGTCATGAAACAGTCGCTTCTCGAGGCGCTCACGCCGCAAGCGATTGAGGCAATGACGGCTTGCGATGGTGAGAATCCAGCGGTCGAAGGGACGTTCCCGGTCATATTGGTCGAGGGCGTCATACGCTCGCTCGAACACCTCGCTGGTCGCGTCTTCCGCCGCGGCGTGTGAACCGAGCATCTTGCGGCAAAGCCCAAACACACGGCTCGAAAACTCACCGTAGACCTGCCCGAAGGCGACACTGCTGCCCATCTGGGCTTCTCGGAGCACGTTTTCCAATTCGGTTTGTTCCATTGGGGGTGTCCGGTGCGTGCATCGAGGCCGCCGCGCGGGTCCCACAGAGTCTACACATCAGGCCCGCAAAAGATTACGCGGGGCGGCGGACAGGGTCGGTGGTGGCCAGGCTACCAAGCACCGTGCCCCAGAAAGAGCGTGTTCAAAGCGAAAATGCGCGTTATCGTCCGCCCCTATCCGCTGCTCTCGTCGAACACCGACATCAACCCAGTGGGCGACTGGAACAGGGTCTTCATCCCTTATTGCACCGGGGATACCTATCTTGGCAGCCGCCCGCAGACCTACGTCGATCCGGACGGCGTGGGCACAGCGCAGGGCTATCTCCTGGCCGACAGTGGTCCGATTGTCCCTGCCACCTTGCTCAACGGAATGCCGAGCAACCAGGGGGGCCTTTTCTCGGCGGTGAGCACGATCTGGGGCGTCGATACCATGATCGAATCCTTGCCCACGGGTGGAGACCGGATCCTGGCCGACTTCGGCGAGGTGAACGCCTTGGTTTCCGAATCCTTCCCAAACGATCGCCTCTCGGTCTCCATCTTCGAGCGTGACTACAACTTCCCCGTCGCCACCTACGAAAGCGCCTTCTCGATCTTTTCAGAAGAAGGCAGCACGGTCGACACGGGCCCCGGCCGAACCGAGATCTACCGTCTCACTTCCGAAGATCTCGACAACCTCTCCTATTACATGCCGTACTACCGAAACACGAACACCAGCCACTGCCTCACCGTCACCGGGCTCGAAGACGTGGGCAGCTCCGAGCTCGAGTTCCTGGGATTGTTTCAAGCGGACCCATCGGCCGCCACCTGGTCCGGCACGGAAATCGAGACCGACGCCGGAACCGTCACCTACAAAGATTTCATCGAGGAGCTCCTCGACGACTCGGTCCCGCAGCAGAGCTACTACGAGGGCACCTGCGAAGGGAAGTACCAAATCTGTGCCTTGGACTGCGAGGCCTATGACGCAGTGATGTGCGAGGCCGCCGTCCAGTAGGGGCGTCGCCGACAAAGAGGCCTCCTTGCTCTTTGGGTTTGTGTACCGCGCGTAAACAGCCAGTTTCCATCCGGAAAAATCCGCGACGCCTCATCCCCGATCGCCGCGGAGAGGTCGCCGACCTCCTACACTCCGCCGAGATGTTGAGCGCCCTCGATCCGGCCCACCGCCGAATCGCACACGGATTTCTCGTCCTTGGCGCGGTCTGCGCGATCGCTGTGTTTGGCTATGTCCTGATGGGCTGGAGCGTGTCGGACGCCGTCTACATGGTCACGATCACCATCTTCGGCGTGGGTTACGGCGAAGTCCGCCCCGTCGTGGGCGAGGTCCGTTGGCTCACCGTCGGTGTCATCGTCGTCGGCTGCTCATCGCTCATCTACATTCTGGGCGGCTTCTTTCAGCTCATCGCAGAAGGAGAGCTCAACCGACTTCTTGGGAGCCGAAAAATGAAAAAGACGATCGAAGAGCTGAACGACCACGTCATCGTCTGCGGCCTCGGCCGAATTGGACGCGTCCTGAAGGCCGATCTCGAAGCCGCAGACGCGACCGTGGTCTTCGTCGACATCAATGCCGACCGCGTGAACGTGGCCATCGAGCAGGGTTCCTATGCACTGACCGGCAATGCGACCTCGGACGAGGTGCTCCTCGAAGCGGGGGTGACTCGCGCCCGGGCCTTGGCGACCGTTTTGCCCGACGATGCGCTGAACGTCTTCATCACGCTCACGGCGCGTAACCTCAACCCCGACCTCCGGATCATCGCACGAGCCGAGGACCCAGCGTCAGACTCCAAGATGATGCAGGCCGGGGCCGACAAGGTGGTTCTGCCTTCCGCGCTCTCGGGCGAAAGGGCCGCGCAGATGATTCTGCGCCCAGCCATGGTCGACTTCTTCACAGACCAAGACCTTTCTGGGCTTGAACACGAGCTCCGCGTGCTGGGCCTCGAGATCGAACAATTCGAGGTGGACGGTGAATCCTCGCTCATCGGCCGGACGGTCGGCGCGCTCGAATCGAGTGGGGACGGGGGTTTTCTGGTCATTGCGATTCGACGGATCGGCGGGAAGGTGGTCCGCAACCCAGAGAAGCACTTCACGTTCGCCGAAGAAGACAGTGTCCTTTTCATGGGACACGCCGAGGACATTCCGAACCTTCGGGAGGCCTTTGCCATCGCGAATCTCCGGCCGGCCATCAGTCGCCCACTCGTCTACCGAGGCGCCACGCGGCGTGACTGACCGCTTCGGATCCGGATTCACACGATGGAAACGAGGCGTCCATTCCTCGGACATGTGGCGGTCCTAGATTCCCCCATTGGAACGCGATCCGGCGATTTCACTAATCAAGGAACGGTCATGAGCGGCAATGAAATTCGTCTCCAGGCGATCAATGAAGTCACCAACCGGGGCGACGTCCCGACCGGGTCGCCGCCGAAACCGCTGAGCGAAATCTGGGCGAGCGATGTCTTCAATCTCGCGACGATGGAGGAAGCTCTTTCGAAGAGTGCCTTCAAGGCGATGAAAAAGACGGTGCAGACGGGGGCGCCGCTCGACCCTTCCACGGCCGATGTCGTTGCCGCAGCGATGAAGGATTGGGCCCTAGGTAAAGGGGTGAAGTTCTTCTCCCACATCTTCTACCCCATGACGAACATCACCGCCGAGAAGCACGATGGCTTCATCGTGACCAACGCCGACGGCAACGCGATCACCGAGTTCACCGGAAGTCTCCTCATCAAAGGTGAACCAGATGGTTCCTCTTTTCCGAATGGCAGCCTTCGCATGACCGCCGCCGCCCGAGGCTACACCGCCTGGGATCCGACGAGCCCGGTCTATGTGATGAACACCCAAAACGGCGCGACCTTGATGATTCCGAGTGTCTTCATGTCGTGGACGGGCGAGGCCCTCGACAAGAAGATCCCGCTTCTGCGTTCGAACGCTGCGATGGACAAAGCCGCCCAGAAGGTCCTGAAGCTGATGGGCGAAACCGACATCGCGCCACTCAACTCGAGCTGTGGCGCCGAGCAAGAGTACTTTTTAATCGACTCGCACTTCGCGAACAGCCGCCCCGACTTGCTCCTTGCGGGGCGCACCCTCTTTGGCGCACCGTCGCCCAAGGGCCAGGAGTTCGACGATCACTACTTCGGGGCCATCCCCGGGCGCGTCCAGGTCTTCATGCAGGCCTTCGAAGACAAGCTCTTCAAGCTCGGCATACCCGCCAAGACGCACCACAACGAAGTCGCGCCGGGGCAGTTCGAGATCGCGCCCTACTTCGAATCCGCAAACGTGGCCGCCGATCACCAGCAGCTCATGATGACGATCATGAAGAGCACCGCGCTCGAGCATGGCTTCGTCTGCCTGCTCCACGAAAAGCCCTTCGCCGGCATCAATGGCTCGGGCAAGCACGTGAACTGGTCGATCGGAAACGCGACCCAGGGGAATCTCCTCGACCCGGGAAACACCCCGCACGACAACCTCAACTTCCTGCTCTTCTGCGGCGCGGTGATCCGAGGCGTCCATCTCTACGGGCCTCTCTTGCGCGCGGTCATCGCGACTGCCGGAAACGATCATCGCCTCGGCGCCAACGAGGCGCCCCCTGCGATCCTATCGGTGTACCTCGGCGATCAGCTCGAGGGCGTCTTCAACGACATCAAGGACGGCAAGGTTTCTGTCTCGAACGGTGGTGGCATGATGGACCTCGGCCTCGCGCAGATTCTCCCGTTCAACCGGGATCCGGGCGACCGAAACCGCACCTCGCCCTTCGCGTTCACCGGCAACCGCTTCGAGTTCCGCGCCGTCGGCTCTTCCCAATCGGTTTCCGGCCCACTCGTCGCGATGAACACGATCCTCGCCGACTCCCTCGAGTGGATCGCCGAGAAGCTCGAAGCCGAGTTGTCGAGCGGAAAGAAACAGCCGGCAGCCGTCGCCGCCGTGCTTCAGGAGCTCATGCAGGAGCATGGGAACGTGATCTTCGGTGGCGATGGCTACTCGCACGAATGGCACGTCGCTGCGGTCGAAAAGCACGGCCTCAAGAACATCCCCACCACCGCGGATGCCCTGCCGGTTCTGAACGACCCCTCGGTGATCGACCTCTTCAAGCGCACCGGTGTGCTTTCGCCGGTCGAGCTCGAAAGCCGATACGAGGTCTACGCCGAGCAATACATCCTCTCGATCGGCGTCGAGGCCAAGCTGGTCGTCGAGCTCGCCAAAACGGTCCTCTACCCAGCCACCATGTCGTACGTCTCGAGCCTCGCCGCCACGCTCAACAGCGCGTCGGCCCTAGGCGTCGAGCTCGAATCCACGGCAGTGAAGAAGATCGCGAACGAAACGAATGCGATGATGTCCGCCGTCAGCTCACTCGAGGAGGCCTTGGTGAACCATCACTTCGACTCGACGGAAGCGCACATGAAGTACTGCGCAGGAACGCTGCGCGAGCTGATGGACCGGACCCGCGCCCACGCCGACGCGCTCGAAACCATGGTCGCGGACGAGTGCTGGCCGCTCCCCAAGTACCGGGAGATGCTCTTCATCAAGTGACCTTCCGCATCACCCCGGAACCGCGGGAACGGGCACCTTGCTATCTCGGCCTTCGTGTTCGAGCGATACGTGAAGCGAGCCAGTGAGCACGCCTTGCCAAGGCCCTTGCAGCGCTTCGAACGCGCTCTCATCGAGGTCGACCGACTCCTCGAGCAGCGCATCGACCAGCAACTGACGATGATCGTCCTCCATGTCCCAGTGAACCACCAGGGCCAGTCCGCCGAGTTGGTGCGCTTCCGTCAAAAACACGTGCGCCTTCGCAAACGCCCGCTCCACTGCCGAAAGCGCCTCGTTGGGCGTCGCATGCATGGTGGCCGTCAGCGCACAATCGTCCGACACGACGCGCCAGTGTACCAGCGAGGACCTCGACTGCCCTAACCCGAATCTGAACCAGCCGCAGAGGGCGGCCGAAGAATGCGCCGGCGCGACACCTTGATGCGCGCCGGCCGCGTCGATTCGATGAACTCGGTGAGCGCGGTGACGAAACGCTCGGGCGCTTCGCAGTGCGGGTAGTGCCCCACGCCTTCGATGATTTCGAGCCAGCTCCCCGGGATGACTGCATGCGCTGCGTAGGCATGCTCCACAGGGATCACGTGATCGTCCTCACCCCAAATGATGAGCGTGGGCATCCCCGCGGCCAGGTAGAGCTTGTCATTTGCGCTCACCGACTGGCCGCGCGGATCGATGACGGCGCGTAATGTGCGCAGGAACGCGCGACGCGCGTCGACATCCCCGAGCGAGGAATAGCTCCGCCAGAGCTCGGGAATCACGGTCGCGCTTTCGAGCTTTTTGCGGAGCGCGACGCGGCCGATCGCTTCGGCGATGCGCCGGACGGGCGGAGCGCAGGCGACGAGCAATATCGCTTCGGACCCCGGAAGCGTCAGCATCCGCAGGAGCGGATTGACCTCGGTGCCGAGCCCGCCCGCATTGACCAGCACCAATCGCTCGCAGCGCTCCGGGTACTGATACGAAAGCTGCATCGCAATCCCGCCCCCGTACGACTGCCCGACCACCGTGGCGCGCTTGTATCCCAAGGCGACGATCAAGTCGCGCAGAACCGATGCCATCGCGCCGAGCGAGTAGTCGCCCTTCGTTTTGTCCGACTCGCCGTGCCCAAGAAGGTCCGGGGCCAGCACGGTGAAGCGCTCGCTCAGCGCGGGCATGACCTGCTTCCAAGTCGTCGCGCTGCCGGCCATGCCGTGAATCAAGAGCACCAATGGGCCTTTGCCAGCCAGTCGATAGGTCAGGCGCTTGCCATGGATGATGAGCTCTTGTTGCTCCATCGCCCTAGGCTTCTACCACAGTGTTGCTCCCTGGCGAGTGCGACGAGAGCGCCGACATGAAGACGGGCAGCATGATCCGCTGAAGGTCCATGGTCGGTCGGTAGTGCATGATGAGGCCGCCGAGCGTGGCGACGACCCGGCCGATCATCACGAAGTGATCGGGAACGCGCACGACAGGATCCTGTT
>CAMYMX010000096.1 GCA_947259605.1 uncultured Polyangiaceae bacterium
CTCCGGTTGGTATCAGAAATGCCCAGGTATACAGAATCGCCGCCAGGTGGGGATTGGTCGCAACGGTCCAACCCTCGCCGAAGCGGGGAATGAACCCCAAGTGTGCGTACTGTTCGGCGAGAGGGAGGTGCTGCCAGCGTGCGTCGAACTGCGCATTCTCGGGGGTGAGGATCTTGAAATAGATCATGGCAAGGACCAGCAGCCCAAACGCCAGGATGATCGCGTGCAAAGGCGTCCACGCGGGTCTCGGCCGCGAGGAATTGCAAACGCGGCGCGTATAGCGTCGAACCAAACGTGCGAGCGGAACTGCGCCCGCGGCCGCCATCAGGAGCGGGAGCGCGAAAAAGGTCGGCCATCGCAGCGCGCCGAATGCTCCCAGAACGTTTATTGCCAAGTAGAAGACCACAACCCCGGAAGCGAAACTAAGGCAGAGCGTTTCCGTAAAGGGTAAAGGGCGCCCACGTAGCTTTCGGACGATCACATACCCGGTGCTTGCGCACCCCAAGCTCCAAAACGTACAAGCGGCCCAATACGATGCGTACCTCCAGAAGAGCCACTCGCCGACGGGGTAGAAACGGTTGTAGAAGACCAAGAAAGCGGCAGCCGACAAGAGCAGCACCAGCGGTAGCGCGGCACGCTGAACCGTCTGCCACAGTCCTGCCCGGGGAGTCATAGGCGCTCCCATAGCATCCGAAGCTCGAAGAACTAGCGATTTCGTGTACGTGAGCCCGCGTGGTGCCAAACATGCACACGCGCATGACCACGCCTACGGGTCGCCGGTTGATTCGCGCACGGGGAGGTTCTCACGGGCGTCTTTGCGATGGTATTGGAAAGTCATGAACTCTCCGAGCAGGCCAATGGAGAAGGACTGCGCGCCGACGAGGATCAAGAGCACGCCCAACAGGAGCAAGGGTCGTGTACCAATGCCTTCGCCCGAGAACCAGAGCACAGCCAAGTAGCCGCAAATCAGTACCCCAAGCGCGCTGAAGAGTAGGCCTAAGAGACCGAAGAGGTGCATCGGTTTTCGCGAGTACTTGGTGAGAAACGATACGCTCAGGAGGTCGAAGAAGCCGCGGAGAATTCGTTCGAGCCCGTAGCGTGATCGCCCGAACTGCCGGGCTCGGTGGTTCACCGGCACTTCGCCGACGCGGAAGCCCTGCCACGCCGCGAGCACGGGAATGAAGCGAAACAGATCTCCGTAGATGGGAATCGAATCCAAGACCTCGCTCCGGTATGCTTTGAACCCGCAGTTCATGTCGTGAAGGTGCACGCCTGTCACGAGCCCGACGGTCTTGTTGAAGATGAAAGAGAAGATTCTTCTATTCAGTGGATCGTGTCGTTCTACCTTCCAGCCGACGACCACATCGAGCCCCTCATCGGTTTTTCTAAGCATCTTGGGCAAGTCGGCGGGGTCGTCTTGGAGATCTGCGTCCATCATGACCACGATGTCAGCCCGGGCGCGCTCGAAGCCCGCCGCCAGCGCCATCGCCTTGCCGAAGTTTGCGCGCAGCTGCACACCGCGGACTGCCGGGTCGGCTTCGTGCAGGTCGTTGATGACCTGCCAGCTGTCATCTGTGCTTCCGTCGTCGACGAAGATCAGCTCGTAGGGGGTGTCCGGAAGCGCTTCCTTGATCTGCGCAGCGAGCAACGGCAGACTTTCCGCTTCATTGAGCCCCGGCACGACCAGGGTTACGGCAGGCTCTGGCAACGCCAGCGCCCGGCCTTCCAAGGCCCCTCTCAGTTGCTCAGCCACGGTCATCAAGCCACCACCTTCGCGGCCCTTTCTAGGCTGCCCAGAGACAAGGCACAAGCCAGCGTGACCCCTTGGCTCGAATTGGCGATCTGGAGGAACGTCGGAAATGATTCGTTTGTGGGGAGCGCAAGGCAGGCCTTAACCATGCGAAGCCTAAAGTTCGAAGTAGAAATTGCGAAGGCCGAGGCTGCCATCCCGGAAGGCCTCGACTCGAAGGTTGCGGAGGAGCTGCAGCAGAGCGCACCGCTAGCACGCCGACGTACGGTCACGACTTGCGCAACACCGCGACCAAGAAGCCCCCAAAGTACCGAAGCGGGGAGCGCGCTGCGAGGCGCTCGGCTCCGCTCAAGCCGCGCGCCAACCACGGGATGCGGTGGGCTGCAGCAACGGGCGTGAGCACGCGAACTCCGTAGTAGTCGATCAGCTCGACGCCGGGGGGTACGAGCTTTCGAATCCCCAAAGGCGAGTCCCAGCGGGTCGGGATGTCCGCCTCGGTGCGATCGTCGCCGATCGGTTGAGGCCCGGCGACCTTCTTTGCGAGATAGCGAAGGCTCCACGGGTTGTAGAACTCCAACAACAGATGCCCACCGGGCCGCGTGACGCGTGCGGCCTCTCGAAGGGCGGCGTCGATGTCCGGGATGTGCGCAAGCACTTTGAAGCTGTAGGTGAGGTCGAATTCGTCATCGTCGAACGGCAGGTCGCAGACGCTTCCGATGCGCACGTCGAGGCCGCGTTCTCGTGCGTGTTGCGCCATTCCTTCGGACAGGTCGATCCCGACCGCCTTGTCTGCGATTTCTGCGACTTGCGCGAGGATCAAACCGGTCCCGCAGCCGAGCTCGAGCACGCGCGCGCCCCGGGCGTAGGGCGCCGTGACCTGAAGCTCTAGGTCGTCGATCATTTGATGATAGCCGTGGCCTCGCTCTCGTTCGTACGATTGGCTGAAGTCGTCGTAGTATTGCCGCGCCTGTTGTTCCGATGGTTCACCCATGGATTTCCTCATAAAGCACTTCGTATGCTTCTGCGACCACCTGCGGCGAGAACCGCGATGTCACCAGAGCGCGCGCCTTCGATCCGACCGCCCGGATGGCGGCTCGATCGCCGCTGAGACGCTCGATCGCCTCGGCCAAGGCTTCGCCGCTGGCCTCGACGGCGACCGCGCCACCGGCCTCGGCAAGCTCGGCCGAAGGGGTTGCTTTCCCAAGCAGCACCGGGCGTGCGAGGCACATCGATTCGAGCGCCACCAGCGGGTAGTCCATCTTGGCGTAGGCCGCGGGGTTGACCATGACCACGAAGTCGCTCGCGGCAAGCAGCTCGTGAATGTGCTGGGTTTCACCGAGCCAGACGACCTGCGCATCGATACCCCACTGCTTTGCTTTCGCGTGAAGCTCGGAGAGCGCTTGGTCCGCTTGCGCGGTTTTCCGGCGGCAGGCCATCAAGAGCATCGCGTCCGGTCGGTTCCAGGCTGCAAAACCTTCCAATGCGATCTCGGCTCCGCCGCCGAACTCCAAGTCCCCAGGGTAGATCCAAATGGTCGCAGCCTCGGGAAGCTCGTGCTTCTTGCGGAGCTGGGCGCGTTCAAGCAAAGTCGGTTCTGCGAGAGGCGGAACGGACGGCGGAATGACACGCAGGGCAAGTTCGCTGACCCCCTCTCCAACAAATCGATCGTAGGCGGACCGTGACAGTGCGACGGTCGCATTTGCAAAGAGCAGCTTCGTCACGTCGACGCCTTCAGCCGGCACACTGCAGACGGTGTGGACGCTCGGCGCTCTTCGAATCGCGGTCGCCAGGCGGCCGGCGGCCGAGCTCCTGGGGTTGGGTGCGAAAAAGAAGTGCCAAAGATCGCTCGAGCGACCCAACAGCAAATGGCGCAAAACCCCCAGGTTCTCTCTGGCGCTGGGTGCAAAGCCACCGGAGGACGCGGCGCGGTAGACCGGCTCGACCCGCCCCTGGCCGAGCGGGTTCGGTTGACCGGCGTGCCCCATCAAAACGGGAGAGTGGCGCCGGAGATGCCCTGCGATGTCTCGGACTAGATTCTTGCTGCTGTCGTTCCAAGGCGGGGCGACCGGCTTGGACACGAAGAGGACTTCAGCCATTCGCCGAGGTGTTACGCGGTGCAACGGTGCATCGCAAGCGCTTGACCTGCGGACCAGTAGGCGATAACCAGTCGCTCGATGTCGGAGCTCAATGGCCTTCCAGTAAGGAACGATGCTCGCCGGTAAGCGAATCGTCGTCGTGATGCCGGCCTACAACGAAGCGAAGCTCATCACGGGGGCGCTCGACGGCATTCCGCGCTTCGTCGATCACATCATCGTGGTCGATGACGCTAGCCTCGATGCCACTTCCAAGATCGTCCGGGCGTTTCCGCGGCCGATCGAGCTCACGGAGCATGCCGTCAATCAGGGTGTGGGCGCAGCAATCGCGACGGGTTGTAGGCATGCCCTCTCGCTGGGCGCAGACCTCACGGCGGTGATGGCGGCAGACGGGCAAATGGACCCGGCGGATTTGCCCGCCCTCCTAGCGCCTCTGATCGCAGGCGAGGCCGACTACACGCATGGCAATCGCCTCGGCTGGCCAGCGGGAAAAGAAGCGATGCCTTTGCACCGCTGGCTCGGGAACCACTTCTTTTCTCTGATGACCAGATACGCCGTTGGTGTTGAAGTCCAGGATTCGCAGTGCGGCTACGCGGCGATGAATCGACGCACGCAGCAAGCGCTCGATTGGGACGGGCTGTGGAAGGGCTACGGCTATCCAAACGATCTACTGAGCGCGTTGTCGCTTTGCGGGCTCTGCGTGCGAGAAGTCCCAGTGCGTCCAGTGTACGGGGCGGAGCAGAGCGGGATACGGCTTCGGCACGTGCTGTTCATCATCCCGTTCGTGATTGCACGCGCGTGGCTCCGAAGACGCACGCGGCGACGAGAGCTCGCCCCACATGCTCGTGCGGTTGCACGGGACAATCTCAGCGACTAAAGGGCGTTCGAGCCGGCAGGGGCTGGTTGCCGGGAGGAGATCCAATGAAAAAAATGCTCGTACGCGGTTTGATGTGCATGTCCGTGTTGCTCGCGCTGAGCAGCTGTAAGAAGGACGGTTCTTCGGCGACAGCCGCGGATGCGAATGCCGATCCGGTGCTTCTGCTCGACGCGGGCGCCGAACCGCAGATGCTGCTTCGTTACAAGATCGCGGAAGGGACCACGACCAAGTCCAATATGGACTTCACCATCGCGACCTTGGCGAAGACCTCCGAATCTGCCTCGCTTTCGGTCGTGCCGGGCGTCCGGCTTCACATCGTTTCGGGGCCTGCCATGGCGACCGAGCGAGGGGTGAAGTTCGAAGTCAGAATCGCGAAGGCCGAGGCGGCCATTCCACAAGGCCTGGACCCGGAGGTCGCCAAGGAGCTGCAGGAGAGCGCCGCCATTCTCGACGACGTCGGAGGCACGGTCGAGATGAACGACCGTGGTGTTTCCTTGTCGACGGAGCTCAACGACAGGGCGAAGAGCCCCGACATTCCGCTGCGCCTCTTGATGATGATCGTCAATGCGCGCACCACGCTGTCTCGCGTCGTTTTGCCGGCCGAGGCCGTAGGACTCGGGGCGCGCTGGGAGGCTCGCAAGGAGCTCCAGCTCTACGGCTTCACGGTGCAGCAGGTGGACACGTACACGCTGGTCGAGCGCGTGGGTGACGAAATCAAGCTGAACGTCGTGGTCACGCAGAACGCGCTGCCGCAGACGGTCGACTTCCCGGACGAGGGCATTGCGATCTCGGTCGAGCAGATGTCGGCGAACGCGAACGGCGAAATCATTCTCAATTTGAATGCCCTGGAGTCCGATGCGGCTGCTTCAGGCGCCGCCACGGACACGCTCTCGGTGACTGCGCCGGAAGGCAGCGAGAAAATCGAGGTCGACGAGGCCTTCGAGATTCGGATGACGAACACGACCGCCTTCGAGTAGAACAGCGAGGCGGTGAGCGAGCACCGAGAGACCTTCGATGTGGTGGTGATCGGCTCGGGCCCGAACGGCCTGAGCGCCGCCGTGGCCCTGGCGCAGACTGGCGCGTCGGTCTTGGTACTCGAGGCGACCGCGCAGATCGGCGGCGGGACGCGGACGGCCGAGCTGACCCTGCCGGGGTTTCAACACGACGTTTGCTCGGCGGTGCACACGACCGGGATTCTTTCGCCCTTCTTTCGGTCTCTTCCGCTCGAAGACCACGGCCTTCGCTGGGTCTCGCCCCGGGCTTCCGTCGCGCACCCGCTCGACGATCAGCCTGCCGTCATCATGTGGCGCTCGCTCGAAGAGACCGCTTCGGGCCTCGGTGCTGACGCAAGTAGCTACCGCAACCTCATTGCGCCTTTTCTGGAGAACGCGCACGGGTTCTTCGGCGATGCGCTCGGGCCGCTCGGTGTGCCTCGTCACCCGGGGCCTTTCTTGCGGTTTGGGCTCAATGCGATGTGGCCGGCGATCGCGTTTGCCAATTGGCGGTTTCAGCAGTCGCGGGCCAAGGCGCTGTTCGCAGGTTGCGCGGGGCACAGCATCCTGCCGCTCGACAAGATGTTTACGGCGGCCCTCGGGCTCATCTTTTCGATCGCAGGCCACGTCGAGCCCTGGCCGATCGCGTCCGGTGGCTCGCAGGCGATTCCCCGCGCGCTAGCCAGTCTGTTGAAGGAACTCGGCGGCGAGATCCGAACCGGCGTGCACGTGAGGTCGCCCGCGGAGCTTCCAGCCGCCCGGGTCTACCTGTTTGACACCAGTCCGGACCAGCTGGCTTCGATCGCCGAGGCCGCTCTTCCGAGTGGCTACCGGCGGCGACTGGGTCGATATCGGTATGGCCCCGGCGCGTTCAAGCTCGACTGGGCGCTCGACGGGCCGATTCCCTGGCGCGACCCCAATTGCCTGGAGGCGTCAACGGTGCACCTCGGTGGCACGCTCGAAGAAATCGCAGCCGAGGAAGCAGCGGTGTTCCGAGGAAAGCATCCCAAACGACCCTATGTGCTGCTCTGCCAGCAGAGCCAATTCGACGCGAGTCGGGCGCCCGAAGGGAAGCACACCGGATACGCTTACTGCCACGTTCCGGGCGGCTCCACGGTGGACATGACCGAAGCGGTCGAAAACCAAGTTGAGCGTTTTGCGCCTGGCTTCAAAGATCGAATTCTCAGCCGGCACGTCATGAACACGCACGACTTTCATCGGTATAACCCAAACTTCGTCGGGGGCGCGATCACGGGCGGCGTCGCCGATGCGTTCCAGCTCTTCACGAGGCCTGTCGCACGGCTCGACCCCTACACGACCCCGAATCCCCGTGTGTTCATCTGCTCCGCATCGACGCCACCGGGCGGCGGCGTGCATGGAATGTGCGGCTTTCATTCGGCAAAGAGCGCACTGCGTCGGTTGGAACGCTTCGAGCCAATGCCGCTGGACAGCTGACGCTGTCGAGGGGCCGGCGGCCGCTAACGGACGCGGTGCCGAGACGATCCGTGGCTTGAACCATACAAGACGTCGTTGTACAAGGCTCGCTGCCGCTTGGTAGGCTGGGAGCGACTCATGCAACGTCCTGCGCTGTCACTCATCATTCCCGTCTACAACGAGGAAGAAATCATCGCGGAGCTCGACCGTCGTCTCAAGGCGTTCTTTCGCGAGATCGATGAGTCCTGGGAAGTGGTGTTTGTCGACGACGGTTCATATGACCATACGCCAGCAGCACTGAAAGAGCTCGCCGCGGCGGAGCCGCGCTACAAGGTGATTTCGTTTTCGCGCAACTTCGGGCACCAGGCAGCAATCACAGCGGGCATGGATCGGGCCGAAGGGGATGCCGTAGTGATCATGGATGGCGACCTTCAGGATCCACCCGAGGTTGTCGCCGCGATGATTCAGAAGTGGCGCGAGGGATACGACGTCGTGTACGGGCAGAGGTCCCTTCACCATGGAGAGGGCGTATTCAAGCGAGCGACCGCCGCCGCATTTTACCGCTTGTTGCGTGCGCTGATGCCAATCGAGATGCCTCTTGATACGGGGGATTTTCGGCTGATGAGTCGGAGCGTCGTCCTGGCAATGCGCGCCCTTCGCGAGCAGCATCGCTTCGTGCGCGGGATGGTGTCCTGGGTGGGTTTCCAGCAAACCGCAGTGCAATACGAGCGGCCCGAACGCTTCGCCGGCGAAACTAAGTACCCACTTCGCAAGATGATCCGCTTCGCGATCGACGGCATCACCTCGTTTTCAATCGTTCCGCTTCGGCTTGCGACTTGGCTAGGGCTGCTTTCGGGGCTTGCTGCGATCGTGACCTCAGGCTGGGCGCTCTACTCATCCATCGCGGGCGAGACGGTTCCCGCTTGGGCGACGATCACAATTGCGGTGGCATTGGCTGCGTCGGCTCAGCTCATCATGACGGGGATCCTCGGTGAATACATCGGCCGAATCTACGAAGAAGTGAAACGGCGTCCGCTTTACGTGGTGGCCGATACGCTGAACCTTCCGCCGACCGATAGCGCATCGGGGCGCGAGAAAACAGGGAAGGTCAGCCGGTGAACCAGTATGCCCACGCGATGAACAGGAACTGAAAAGGCAGGCGCGCCCAGAGTGCCCAGCGTGGGATGGGCTTCTTCGGGTTTAGGGAGATGTTGTGGGTGAGCATGTAGATGTTGGCGGGGAACACGGCGACGTAGAGCGCGATGAGGCCCCAGGCGGCCCACACCCGTGTGTCAGGGATGAGTAGACCGATGCCACCAAGGATTTCGAAGAAGCCACTGATGTAGACCAGCGCAAGAGGCGCCGGCAGGAACTTCGGGACGATTCGGACGAACGGCTTGGGCTGGACGAAGTGAAGGATGCCAATTGCGACCATCAGGATCGCGAGCAACCACAGAGCAGCAAGCTTGAAACCAGGCATCTTTCGGCTTGTACCTCAATGACGACCCCGGCGACACCCTCCGTGCCAGCGTCAGTGCCAGTGCCCGTGCCCGTGTTAGTTACACCGCCCGCCCACCCCCGCCCGTAGTCCTCCCTGCCGCGCCCTTCGCTTCGCTTGGGCTTGGCGGCGCGTTGCGCCGGGCTTCGCCCTGCGGGCTCGCGCTGCCGCCTGCTTCTGGGTCGCGCCAGCGCCAGCGTCAGTGCCAGTGCCAGTGTCAGCGTCCGGGTTGGCTGACGTGCTAGATCTCCCGCGCATGGGAGCCGACCGCCAAAAGCCCCTCCGCGCGGAGCAGTTCACCACGGCGCGTGCTGCGCAGCCGTTCTGGTATCGTTCGGTGAACCGCGTGGGGCAAGTCCTGCCGACGTTTGGCAAGCCTTCGGCCGAGGCTTGGTTCGAGAAGGCCCAGCGAAAGAACCCGGGAGTCGGGGACCCGCGGCCCGAGACCGTGGCCGCGCTCGATGCGCTCCTTCGCTCCGTGCAACAAGATGCGGCGCTCAGCTTCTCGGGCCGGATTGCGGCGCAAATGGACTGCCTACGGATGGCAAGTCAGCACCTGAGAATCGAACAAGCCCTTCGCGACACGCCAGAGATTCTGGACACCGAAATCCCCGCGCCGATCTTTCTCATCGGCTGGATGCGAACGGGGACCACGTTTGTTCACCGCCTGCTCGCCCAAGACCCGGACACGCGGACGATGCCCTACT
>CAMYMX010000097.1 GCA_947259605.1 uncultured Polyangiaceae bacterium
CGGGGCCGAGCTCTTCAACCTCGGCATTCGGGGTTTGCTGCTGCATGTATCGCTGCGGGTTGGGCTCGTTCCGCCACCGCTCCGCGCGCCCCGGTCCCTGGTCGAGACAACCGACCGCAGCTGCGCCGAGCCCGAGGTAGGCGCCGCCTCGCCAGTAGTGCAGATTGTGGCACGACCGCTCTCCATCGGCCGCATAGTTGGAGACTTCGTAGTGCGCCCAGCCGAGGTCGGCGAAGGAGCGCTCCGCATGTTCGAAGAGCTCGGCGTACTGCTCTTCGGGAGCGACTCGAAGCTTGCCCGCGCGGTGGAGCGAACCGAACATCGTCTTTTCTTCGATCGTCAGCGCGTAGGCCGACACGTGCCGGACGCCGGTTTCTGCGACGCGTGCGATGTCTTCACCGAGCTCTCGAAGCGTCTGGCCGGGCATGCCAAACATCAGGTCGGAGCTCACGCGGGGAATTTCCTTCGTCGCTCCGTCGAGCGCGTCGAGCGCCCGCTCTCGGTCGTGTAAGCGACCGAGGAATCGCAAATGTGGGTCTCGCAAGGACTGAACGCCGATCGAAAGACGATTCACACCCGCTTGCCGAAGAAGAGATGCATGGTCGCGATCGAGTGAGCTCGGATTGCACTCGACGGTGACCTCGACCTCCTCGGTCGTCTCCTCGAACGCTTCGCCAATCCCTTCGAGCGTTCGCTTCAGCGCGTCCGGCGCCCACAGTGATGGTGTCCCGCCACCAAAGAAGACCGACTTCAGCACGCGACCGTGCAAGTCCTCCGCGCGCGCATCCAGCTCACGAAGCAGGGCGTCGGCGTACGCGTCGTGGGGCAGCGCATCGCTGCGCATCGGCTCGGTGGCGAAGTCACAATAGGGGCACTTGCGCGCGCACCAGGGGAAGTGGACGTAGACCGAGGTCTCTGTGGGTTCGCTTGACATCTGAGGCGCCGCGCAGGAGGTATACTCCGCTTTTGGAGCTGGTCGCAGATGACACTCCCGGTATTTCCCTCTCTACGCATTACCGCCGACGCCCTGGTTCCCCAGGGTGCGTTCGCCGTGGCCCAAGCCGCGTTCCTGAAGCCCGACCCAGAGCTGGTTGCGCAGCTCGAGACCCTGCTTCGCGAGAAGAACGCCGGTGTCGTCGCTCACTTCTACATGGACCCGGAGCTTCAGGGCGTGCTCTCCGCCTGCGATTGGCCCCACATCCATGTCTCCGACTCGCTCGCGATGGCCGACCGTGCGATCGCGATGGCGGAGCAGGGGGCAAGCACGATCGCGGTTCTCGGCGTCGACTTCATGAGCGAGAACGTACGCGCGATGCTCGATGCATCGGGGCATTCCCACATTCCCGTCTATCGAGTCGCGATCGATCCAATCGGGTGCTCGCTCGCTGAGTCGGCAGAGGCAGAGGCGTACGGCGCCTACCTCATGAACGCCTCCGAAACCCCGCGCTCGCTCCACGTCGTGTACATCAACACAAGCCTCGTCACCAAAGCCAAGGCGCACGCGATCGTACCTACGATCACCTGTACCTCCTCGAACGTCGTGCGCACGGTCCTACAGGCCGCCGCCCAGATTCCCGACGTGCACATCTGGTTCGGTCCGGACACCTACATGGGCGACAACCTCGCGCATATGTTCCAAAACCTCGCCGAGATGCCGGACGAACAGATTCGGCAGCTTCATCCCGACCACGACCAGGCATCAATTCGCTCGTTGCTGCCGCGATTTCACTATTTCGAGCAGGGAACGTGCATCGTTCATCACATGTTCGGCCGCGAGGTCGTCGAGCTGGTTCGCGCGCACTACGCCGACGTCTTCGTCACCGCGCATCTGGAGGTCCCGGGCGAGATGTTCGAGCTCGCCTTGCAGGCGCAGCGGCAAGGAAACGGTGTCGTCGGGTCCACGTCGAACATCCTCGCGTTCGTCTTGGGCAAGGTCGACGAGTCGATCGCGCGCGGGGAGCAGGCCAACCTGCGATTCATCCTCGGTACCGAAGCGGGGATGATCACGCCGATCGTCCGGCAAGTACAGGCCAAGCTTCGGGACTATGCCTCCGAGGGTGGAGCGCAGCTCTCTGCGGAAATCGTGTTCCCCGTCGCCAGCGAGGCCATCGCGCAAGATTCGCAAAGCGGCCTCGGGGTCGTGCCAGGCGTTGCCGGCGGGGAGGGTTGTTCGACGGCAGGCGGCTGTGCGACCTGCCCGTACATGAAGATGAACTCCCTCCAAGCTTTGCTCGGCCTGCTCGAGCGCATCGACGTCGAGCCAAAATCGAGTCTGGTTCCCTTTGAACCTCGCAAGTACGTTCAAGAGATCCGCGGCCGAACCGCAGCGGATCTCGGCGGCGAGCCCATCCTCCACATGCGGGCGTTCCAGCGCTCTGGTGAGCTTCCAGAGGCGCTCGTCAGCGACGTGCTTGGCCGCGCCACCGCTCGGGTGAAATCCGAGGCCTGAGCGCAACCCCTGCAATTGACCTGGCACCACCGACCTTGACCGGTGGGCCAACATACTTATGTTGCCCCGGCCCCAACAGCCCGCGGACCTCATGTCGAAGCCTGATTACTACGAAGTTCTCGAAGTCTCCCGCGAAGTCACCGTGACCGAGCTCAAGAAGGCCTACCGCAACAAGGCCCTCGAGTTTCACCCAGACCGCAACCCCGACAACCCCGAAGCGGAGGAGCGGTTCAAAATTTGCGCCGAGGCCTATTCGGTTTTGAGCGACCCGCAGAAGCGGCAGGTATACGACCGCTTCGGGCACGCCGGATTGGGCGGCCCCGGCGCGCCTGGCTTTGGCGACATCGGCGACGTGTTTAGTCAGTTCCAAGACATCTTTGGAGATCTCTTCGGCGGTGGCGGCGGTGGCTTCGGCGGCTTCGGCCGGCGCCGGCGCGACCCAAACGCTCCGACGCGAGGTGCCGACATCCGAACCGACGTGGCCCTCTCGCTTCGCGAAGCCGCGTTTGGCGCGACGCGCGAGATCGATCTTTCGCATCCGTCGCCGTGCGAGGCCTGTCACGGGACCGGCGCAAAAGGCGGCGTTCTCGAAGGCTGCGCAACCTGCGGCGGCCGCGGACAAGTCGCGCGCGCGCAGGGTGCGTTCGTCATGACGACCAGCTGCCCGAGCTGTCAGGGCCGAGGCTCGCAGGCCAAAGAGACCTGTGAGGAGTGTAAAGGCAGCGGCCAACTCGACGTCGAACGCGTCGTCAAAATCAACGTCCCCGGCGGCGTCGATACGGGTCAGAGCCTTCGTTTGAGCGGCCGCGGTCAGGAGGGCACGCGCGGCGGCCCGGCGGGAGATCTCTACGTCACCGTCCACGTCGAGCCGGACGAGGAATTCCAGCGCGAAGAGTTTGACCTCATCCATCGCCTCGTCGTGACCTATCCGCAGGCCGCACTCGGCGCCAAGCTCGAGGTGCCGGCGTTCGAGGAAGACGAAGACGCCACCCAGACCGTCAAGGTTCCCGCCGGCACTCAAGCAGGCGAAACCCTGGTGGTTCGGGGCGGAGGCGTCCCGCGTCTCAACGGTCGCGGGCGAGGCGATTTGGTCTGCCTGGTCGAAATTGAGGTGCCCAAACGCCTCTCGCGGGAGCAAAAGCGGCTCTTGAAAGACCTCGACCGCAGTTTCGAAGGAACTTGAGACGGGCTGGAGATCAAGCAGCGTCCGGGTGTAGGCTAGTCGTCTGCTCTGGGGCTGGCCCCCATGGAGAATTCTGATGCAGCCTCTTTCCGGACTCGACTCTTCCTTCCTCTACCTCGAAGATGCCCGCCAGCCGATGCACGTGGGCAGCGTTTTGGTGTTTGAGGGCTCCATGGACTTCGAAAGCTTTCGCCAAACGATGGCGTCGCGTGTTCATCTCGTGCCGCGGCTTCGGCAGCGGCTCGCCATGGTGCCGTTCGGCATCGGCAAGCCCTATTGGGTGCAAGACCCGGCGTTCAATCTCGATATGCACCTGCAACACGTGGCGCTTCCAAGCCCCGGCAGCTGGAAGGAGCTCCGAGGGCTCGCCGCGCGGGTCTTCAGCGTGCCGCTCGATCGCAGCCGGCCGCTCTGGGAGATGACCTTCGTCGAAGGGCTCGATCAGATCGCTCAGGTGCCGCCCGGGTCGGTCGCGGTGATCAACAAGATTCATCATGCGGCGATTGACGGCGTTTCGGGTGCCGACATGATGGGCGTGCTGCTCGACATGACGAAAGAGCCGAGGACGTTCAGCCCTCCGCCACCTCGAGCCATTCCGCCGTTCCCGAACGAGCTCCAAGTGCTTTCCCACACCGCCCGCAAGATCATGGGCAAGCCGAGCGAGATCAAGAGGGTGGCTGGCGAGCTCTCGGACGCGCTCCGCGCAGCAGGCAAGGTCCGGGACAAGGGGGTCGAAGTGCCTCCCGTTCCGATGACTGCGCCACCGACGCCGATCAACCACACCATCACCGGTCAGCGAATCTGGAACACGGCGCTGCTCGAGCTCGACCGCGTCAAAGCAATTCGGAAGATCACCGGCTGTACGCTAAACGACGTGGTTCTCGCGATCTGTGCCGGGGCGCTCCGCCGCTATCTCGATGAGAAAGGTGAGCTTCCCGCCAAGCCTTTGATCGCGATGATTCCCGTTTCAACTCGGGGTGATGACGAGCACGGAAAGATGGGCAACAAGGTTTCGGCGATGTTCCTCGACCTTGCCACCGACGTGGCCGACCCCGTGGAGCGCCTGAAAGTCATCAAAGAACACACGCAGGGTGGCAAAGCGTTCGAGAAGGCCGGAGCGACACGTGCATTCGTCGACCTCTGGGATTTCGTCCCGTTCGGCTTGGCCAATCGCGTGCTGCGTCTGTACTCTCGGTTCCGCGTCTCCGAGCTGCACAATCCGGTGTTCAACGTCGTGATCACGAACGTACCCGGGCCGCAGATGGACATGTACATGGCGGGGCACAAGCTCTTGGCGAGCATGGGCATGGCGCCGCTCGTCGACGGCATGGGTTTATTGATCACCGTCCTCAGCTACAACGGCATTCTCTCGATCAGTCCCACTTCATCGCCGGCAGTCATGCCCGACCTCGACCTGTTCACCCGCTACCTCCGCGAGTCCGCCAACGAGCTCGAGTCCGCCGTGCTTCCGCACCGCTTGCCCGATGCCGAAGCGGGCGACGCCCATGCCCGGGCCGTGGCCGAAATGACCGCCGCCTTCGTCGACCAGATGAGGTCGACCCTCGAGCAGGCACCCGACGATCGCTCGCTTCAAGATGGCAAGTTCCAGCTTCGAATTACCGGTGCGGGCGAGCAGAGCTGGATGATCGACATGCACGAGCGGAGCGTCACCGAGGGCAACGGCCGACCGGCGGATGCCACGCTCACGATTCGCGACGCGCACCTCGCCGAGATCCTGCGCGGCAATCTCGACCCGCAAATCGCTTTCGTGCAGGGCAAGCTCCGCGTCGAAGGCGACATCAACAAGGCGATCGAGTTCGGTAGCTTCTTGCCGAAAGTCATCGCTTAGGGTTCGAAGCCCCGTGGCGTCGAAAGAGCTCAACGCGGAAGCGCGCTGAAGCGTTGCTGCTCGTTGGTGCCTGGCAGCTTGGCGCGAAGCTCGGGGAGCTGCTCGGCAGCGAGCCACTGGTACACGCCGTAGGTCTGCAAAACACGGCGTGTGTACCTTCGCGTTTCGTCGTACGGAATCTCTTCGATGAACACGTCGAGGGGACGTGTCGCATCTTCTCCTAGCCAACGCCGAACCGCCCCTTCGCCGGCGTTATATGCCGACGGCACCAGCGCCGGATTCTCGTTCAATCGGTTCCAGAGCCAGGCCATGTAGCGCGCGCCAATCTTGAGGTTGACCTCCGGCTTTCTGAGGGTGCGCGGTGTGGCTTTTACGCCGACCTCGGATGCGAAGCGCTTGGCCGTCGGCATGATCAGCTGGACCAGGCCATACGCCTTCGCCCAGGACACCGCGTCCGGGTCGAATGAGCTTTCCTCGCGTGCGATTGCGCGCACGAACGAGGCGGGAATCCCCTCATCCTCGGCAATGTTCTCGATCAGGGGCGAGAAGGCCTGCGGGTAGGTGGCGTCCCAAATCAACTTGCCTTCGCCCTTTGGCAGCAGTCCTTCGAAGTCTTCGAAGTGCGTCCGAATGACGCGGCTGAGCTTGGTCTGTGCACCAGCATGCTGAAGAAGAACCGCACCGACGACCGCCATCTCGGGGTCGACATCGTCGCCCACCATGTGAAGCGCCGACATTTCCGACGAGGCATAGCTAACCTCGTTGACGAGTAAGAGCTCGACCATGCGATCGAAAGCGGGTTCATCGAACTCGTCGCGCCAAGCGAAGACCATGCGCGTCGGCTCGTCGCTTGCCCGCATGTCACCGATAATCGTCTTGGCGCGCCCGGGATCGATTTCGCCCAGACGCCAGAGCGCTTGCTGTGCGTAGTAGCGAAGCGGCCAACGTTGAACGATCTCTTCATAGGCTTTCGCTGCGTCGATGCGTCGGCCCAACATGTAGAGCGCTCGCGCACGCCAATAGTTTGCCCGGCCCGTGATGCCTTCTTGGCGCTCGTCACCGCCGCGCCTGACTAGCTCGTCGAAGCGGTCGTAGGCGCCTTGATACTTCCCATTGCGCAGCTGGACCCAGCCAAGCTTGAACAGGGCGCGGGGCCACATGTCGCCGTCGGGGTAGAGCTTTGAAATCGAGGTGAGGCGCAGGATCGACGCCTTTTGATCTCCGTTTTCGAGCTCCGCGAGGGCGGCACGGTAGCTGGCATCGTCGGCAAGGCTATGGTCGGGCGCTTCGGCTTCCAGCTTTTCGAATTGACGGATCGATTCGTTCCACTGACCGATTCGGCCGTAGGCGCGCGCGGCGTAGTACCGAGCCCAGGCGCGCATGTCTCGGTCGCCCTTGGCGCACTTGTCGGCGACCTCACGCATCACTGGCGCCCCGCGCGTGCGCTCACGGTCTTGAAGGAGTGCGCGGCCTTGCTTGTAGCGTGTTTTGCACCAAGTCGGACCGCCGGTCTTGAGGCGCTTGGCGAGCTTTCCGAAAAGCCGCTCGGCTTCCCGGTAGCGTTTGGCTTTGTAAAGTGACTCGGCCTTTTCGAGGCTCTGTTGCATCCGTGGACGAAGGTCTGGTTTCGCGGCAGCTGCCGGAGCCGCAGCTGCTACAGGGAGCGCGCCGTCCAGACGAATCTCGAGACGTGAGCCCGATCCGTTCGTGCCGACGGTTCGGGTTTCAATCGTGCGCGCCTGGTCCCCGCCTGCCCAGTCGTCCGTCAACGAAGCCGCAAGTTGCGCGGCCGTCACCGGATCCCTCCGCTCCAGGAGCGAGGCTCTCTTCAGCTTCGCCCAGCGCGCGAGCGGATGATGAAAGGTGCCGAGCGTGTCGAGGTGGGCGAGGGCGATCTCGCGGTAGCCTTCGTCGAGCGCAGCCTTGGCAGCCAGCCAGTGAAGCCGGCCCTTGTCCACGGCGCCAGCACTCGGCAGCGTGGCTTCGGCGAGCTCCCGTGCCCGTCCGGGGTTGTCCTTGTCGAGCTGCTTACGGACCTGCATCACCGGTGACTTGTCTGGCAACTCCACGATGACCGGGTCGAGGACCTTGGGCGGCGGCGCTGGCGCTGCGGCCACGACGGGCGGCGGCTCAGCGGCGGGCGGCCAAACTTCACGCCGCACATTCTGCTGCTGATGGCAGGCCACCAGCAGCCCCATGCACGTCGCAAAGGGCCAAATTCGATTCATCTGCCGAACCCTAGTGAGTCCGCTCCGCGCGGGCAAGTTCCCCCCCCGCAAAGTCGAAGCTGCGCGTCGATCATAGGCCTTCGCCCGGCTGTTGGGGTGATCGCGGCATGCCCGCGTCCGTGATAGGGGAACGCAACGTGAGCTACAGCCTGCAGATCGGCGCCCGCTATCTTCGCTCCAAGAAACGCGCCACGGTTTCGATGATCACTCTGATCTCGATCATCGGAGTCGCCCTCGGGGTTGCAGCCCTCTTGGCGGTCTTGTCGATCACGACCGGTTTCGAAAAAGCCTTCCGCGACAAGGTCCTCGGCGTGAATGCCCACGTGCTCGTCTTGAAGTATGGCCGCGAGTTTCGGGACTATCGCGATGTCCTCTCCACGGTCGGCGAGATGCCCGAGGTGGCTGGCATCGCGCCCTTCTCGATCAACGAGATGATGCTCACCAAAGGCGAGCGCCGCGGCGTCGTCTTGGTCAAAGGCGTCACGCCTGAAGGCCTCCAGACCGTCCTCGACCTGCCGCAGCAATTGGTGGCCGGCGGCCTCGAAGGCCTGCGCCGCCCCGGTGCCGTCCCCAACCTCGACGCCAAGCTCAAGCCCGACGACGATTGGCAATGGCTACGGGACATCCGTGACGGGAAGTCTCAAACCGCTCCCAGCCAACCAAACAAGGCGGCCAAGACGTCGGCCGAAGAGAAGCCGGTGCGCCACAAGACTTTCTGGGAAGAGGAAAAGGCGCGCCGCGAAGGTCAGCGAGAGGCCGAGCGGCGCGCGCGACGACCGCGCATCGGGGCGGTGGCCGAGCCGGGTGACATCGAAGCGATGCTCGATGGGCTCGAGGGCCAAGACCTCGCGCTTCCCGATGATCCCGCTTGGGAAGCCGGCCTCTCCTACGGCGAGGCCCAGGAGCCGGTCGAGACGCTTCCCGGAATCATCGTCGGCAAGACCTTGGCCGAAGACCTGAGCTTGGAAGTCGGTGACAGGGTCCGGCTGATCTCGCCACTCGCTGCTCTCGGCCTGACCTTGTCGGGGACAGGTGGCGCCGTCACGCGGTCGCGCGAGTTCAGGGTGATCGGCGTGTTCCAAGCCGGCTTCCAAGAATATGATTCAGGTTTGGTCTACACCGATCTATTTGAAGCGCAGCGTCTGTTCGACGAAGGCGACAACGTCACGGGCGTCGAGCTCCGCGTCCACGACCTCGACACCTCGTTCGAGCTCGCTCGTCGGATCGAGCAGAACCTGGGCGGCGCCTTTCACTCTCTCGACTGGTCCGAGCTCAACCGCAACCTCTTCACCGCGCTCGAGGTGCAGAAGATCGCGCTCACCCTGGTCATCGCCACCATCATCTTCGTCGCGGCTTTCAACGTCATTGCCACCCTCATCATGGTGGTCCTCGAAAAGAAACGAGAGATCGCGATTCTCAAAGCCATGGGCGCCACCGACGCGACCATTCTCGGCATCTTCATGCTGCAAGGCATCGTCGTCGGCGTGATCGGAACCCTTGCGGGCGTGCTGGTCGGCGGAGGTCTCATCGCCTACCTCGACAAGATCCAATTTCCGCTCGATCCCAAGGTTTACCTGATCGACCACCTCCCCGTCGTGCTCAACCCAAGCGTCTTCCTC
>CAMYMX010000098.1 GCA_947259605.1 uncultured Polyangiaceae bacterium
CGCCGTGTGTATCCGGTGAAGCCAAAGACCGGCATTCGGGCGACGTACCCAAACGAGTACTGGCACATCGACGTGACGGTCATCCGACTACTCGATGACACGAAGGCGTACCTTCATGCTGTCATCGACAATTTCTCGCGCCGGATCTTGTCGTGGCGCCTTTCGGAACGGCTCGATCCGAGGATGACGTGTGAGATCCTGAAGGAGGCCGGCAAGAATCTCGACCGGGCGCCCGCTGTCATCGCCGACTCCGGTGTTGAAAACGTCAACGCCGAGGTCGACGAACTCATCAACGACGGGTTCGTGCATCCTGTGCTTGCCCAGGTGGAGGTCAGCTTCAGCAATTCCATGATTGAGGCATTCTGGCGTTCTCTACGCCATCAGTGGCTGTACCTGCACTCACTCGAAAGCTTCACGCAGCTCGAGCAGCTGATCGATTTCTACGTCCGGGAGCACAACACCGAAATGCCCCACAACGCGTTTCACGGACAAACACCCGACGAGGTCTACTTTGATCAAGCCGCTCGTGTCTGGGACCACCTCAGGCTCGCTAGACGTCAGGCTCGTCGGCTAAGAATCGCGGCAAACCGAGATGAGTCATGTCGCGTATGCGCACTACCCGCTCAACAATCCATGAGTATTGTCACCGCCGTCGCAAATGCGCCGCCGTGACTCCAGAATGCTCCCGGACGCAGCACGGCGGACAACGTTTTGAGGAACGACAACCGCGCAATTGGGCTCTCAGAATGGGCCCAATGGCATGCGGGCCTCACCCGGCTTGGTGTAACAGGGCTACCAGCGCGCACAGCCGCGCCTCGGTCCGGGAAAGGACCCAGCGGTCGACATGGGTAGTATGTCCGTGCCGGAAATCCTCGAGGTGCGATTCATGCAGGCGGCGCCGAAGTCCGTCGCGGTCGTATTTCACGAGCTGCAAGAACGCTTCCTCTTCCATGTCGTGGGCTATCAATCGCACCAGCGTCGGCAGGTTCCTTTCCTTGCGCACGAGAGCCAGGTATCTCCGGCCCAGCGACTTCACGCTGTTCGACGGGGGAATCCACCAGGTGAGGGCGCGGGCCTGGCGACGAATGTCGGTCGGTGCCTCGCACCCCGGGAAGGTCAAGAAGGGGAGTGCCACCACGCACTGCAGACAGGCGCGGAGAAAGGACCTTCGCGGTTGACCGTCCATAATCACGCGAGGGTTCCTTCCAGGTGGTCGGCAAGACGGAGGGCCATGGCCACGATGGTCAGGGTGGGGTTGGCTGACCCGCCCGTGGGAAAAACAGAGCTCCCGGCGATGTACAGGTTGGACAGGGCATGGGACTTGCAGTTCCTGTCCACCACGCCCTGCTTCGGGTCGTTGTGCATGCGGGTGGTACCCATGTGATGGGGCCCGCCCGCGAAGGTCCAGGTTTCGCGGCGATAGTGGTTTTCATCGAGGCGGAAGCGACCGGTATCGGTGAAGCCGAACTCCCTGCCAAGAAGCTGCATGGCTTCGGTGGCCGTGCGGTAGTCGGTGTCCGTCAGGGCCCAGTGAAGACGGGCTTTCCGTTGGCCGAGGGCGTCCCGCTTATCCACGAGCGTTACACGGCTCTCGGGGTTGGGTGCCTGTTCGAAACGGCTGTTGAGATGAACCATGTAGCCCGGCGGGCCGTGACGGGCCCGCTGCCAGGGAAGGGGCAGTGACCGGACGATATCCCTGTAAACCTCGTCCTCCTTCGCTGCCGCCCGCACCTCGTGGGAGGTGAAGGGTTCCAGGGTTGCCGTGAAGTTCAGGAGTTTGCGCCGCCTCAACTCTTCGGGCGCGATGATCAAGGTCCCGATGACGCTGCACTGCTTGCCCACCGGTCGCAAACGATAGAACGCTCCTCGATCGTTTTTGGGCGGGGTGACGAAGACGGTTCCGAACCGGTAGAGGTGGGGATGCTCCATGAAGTAACGACCCACGAGGTCGTGTTCATTACACAGGCCCGAGGTGTGCGTCCGGTCCGAGAGCAGGAGCAGGCGGGCATTCTCGATGCCCCCCGCGGCAAGAACCGTGGCGCGCGCCTTAACGTAGAAGGTGCTCCCGGCCAGGGTGGCCACTTTCAGATGGTCCAGCCGGTCCCCTCCAGGCGTGGTCACCAGCTCCTTCACCGTGGCGTGCAGGAGCACCTCGACATTTGCGGCGGCGTTGATCTCCGCGCGGTAGATCGTACCGAAACGAGCAGGGGCGCTCACTTGGAATACCCCACTCACCACTCGGGTGGGATCCATGGGGAGAGGTTGTGCGTCTTTACCCGCCCAGGACTCCGCCTCGTACGTGTAGGCATTGAGCCCGCAGACTTTCTGTGCTTGTGCGTACCAGGGGTCGAGGTGCTCCCGGTCGAACGGCCAACCGCTATAGGGAACCCCGTCACGCTTTTCGAAATCGATGGGGTCGAGGGGGCGGCACCACCCGGTCCAGCAATTCGTGGACCCGCCAAAGTAGCGCTGGCGGCAGGCGCGCAGGGGCATAAAGTAGGGGACCCCGGTGAGTTCGGCGTCGTAAAGGTCCTGGGTTTTCGCGTCCGGGTCGAGGCCGCCGCTCTCGAGGAGGCACACCTTCAAGCTCGTTCCGGCGAGGGCCCGCGCCACGGTCAGCCCCGCAGCGCCGGAGCCGATGATACAGAGGTCGGCCTCCAAGGTCCGGCCCGATTCCACGTTGTGTGCGTCCAGGAACATCGCTGCACCTTGCGGGAAGCTACCACGGTAGCAGGGCTGGTTTGTACGTCAACGGTTCCAGCACGTTGAGGTGCGACCAAGAGCAGCCGACGGTCGCCGGCGGGCGAGTTGGAGATTCGCGGCTTCGCGGTAGGTGGGTACCGCGACGGGAATCACGGGCGGCCCTCCAGCACAGTTCGACCGAGGTGCGGACCGCTGGGTTTGGTGTAGTCATCGAGTCCGTTGGGACGCTCAGAAAGCCCATGCCCCTCGGATGAAGAGCGCCAGCAGTAGGGTGTAGGCCATTCCAAACGTCATGCACATGGCCCAGTGCAGCGTCCTCCGCTCTCCCCAGACGGATAGCAGGATGAACACCGGGAACAGTGGCAGGATGTATCGCGTCGTCGAAGCCCAGAAAGAAGTGAACGCGAAGGTGGCCCAAGACACGCACAGGTAGATCGCGTACGACGTGCGCATGCGGACGAACGCGTACAGCACAAGTACTCCCGAAAGCACGCCTGACGCGATCTCGCTTACGCCGACCGTGAGGATTCGACGGGGGCCGTCGCCGATCCCTGATCCCCAAACCGCCTGGGCGCCAACCCACGGCGCCGACAATACCTTGTGCATGTGCACCCGGCTCCTCTCGAGGAAGGCGAACGGGGTGTCATATATCGATTGGTTGACCCAGAGGTACACGCCAAAGCCGAGCGGGATCAACAATAACCAGAGCGCGTCGGCCCGCACCTGACGCAATCGAAATTCTCTTTGGACGAGATACTCGAAGCACAAGGCCGGAAGTAGGCCAAACGCCGTAATCCGCGTGAAGCTCGCCAGGCCCGCAAGCAGTCCTGCCCACCCCCAGCGACCACGCCGCGCACTCAGGAAGCTCCAGACGACCAACGCGAGAAACAGCGCTTCTGTGTACGCAGCATGGAGAAAGTAAGCGGCCGGGAAAATCGAGATGTAGATCACCGTCCGCATCGCCGTGTCTCGGGGAAAATCGAGATCCACCAATCGGTACAGGCCGACGATTGCCGCGAGGTAGCTGACGAACGAGATGAAGAGTCCGGCGGGCAAATAGCTTCCTGCAAGCCACCGGAAACCGCGAATGAGCCACGGGTAGAGCGGAGGCCAGATGATGAGCATCTCGCGCTCCGGATCCGTCCCGTAACCGTTGCGGGCGATGTTCAAATAATGCACCGTGTCCCATCGACGCCAGATCTCGAGGGGCGCGGCGGGAAACTGGTTCTCCAACAGCACATAAGCGACATAGGCGAAGACGAAGGTGAGGACGGTTGCGATCGTACCGAAACACAGGACGGGGCCAAGCGAACCAGCCGGTTTGGCGTGCTCATCGGCTGACAACCCGCGGAGCGGTATCGGTCCTCGCGTCGCCATGCGAGTCAGTCGGGTTCGCAAGCCGGTGTCGTTCACGGCGCAAACATAGCCGCGGCGCAATCCCGAGTCACTACATTTGCAGCAGCCACCACTCGATCTGTTAGCCTATGAACAGAAGGAAGATCATCTTGCGGCACCCCCGAGGATCACATCACCGACATCGAGCTCGTAATTGCCATGCTGCACCATGGCGACGACATGATTTCGCGCAAGAGCGTAGACGGTGAGCTTCGTCCCGTACCTCAAGCTTCTTCGCGTGGACCACTGGTTCAAAAACGTCTTCATGCTGCCAGGGACTGCTATTGCGGTGTTGCTGACGGGTATTCCCGTTGATTTTCTCAAACTCATGGTCGGCATTGCGAGCGCCTGCTTGGTTGCCTCGGCGAACTACGTGCTCAACGAGTGGCTCGATGCCGAGTTCGATCGCTTCCATCCGGAAAAGAAGAATCGGCCCTCGGTTACCGCAGACTTGAATCCGGCGTTGGTCTACACCGAGTATGCTTTGCTCACCGCCGCCGGGCTCGGACTGGGCGCGCTGATATCCGTGCACTTCGTTGCGGCCGCCGCCTCGTTTTGGTTCATGGCAATTCTGTACAACGTCAAACCAATCCGAATGAAGGATCGGGTCTTTTTGGACGTACTCTCGGAGTCGGTGAACAACCCAATTCGGCTGGCGCTCGGATGGTTCGTGGTCACGAGCGCTCCGCTGCCACCGTCGAGCCTGAGCCTTGGCTATTGGATGCTGGGCGCCTACCTGATGGGTGTCAAACGTTACGCCGAGTTGCGCTCCATCGGCCCGGAGGTAGCCGCTCGTTATCGACGTTCGTTCCAAGCGTACACCGAGGAGAAACTGCTCATTTCGATCCAGTTCTACGCGAGCTCCGCGTCCTTCTTTCTCGGCGTGTTCTTGGTCAAGCACCGCATCGAGTTGCTCATCACACTGCCATTCATCGCTGCGGCGTTCGCCTGGTATTTACACATAGGTATGAAGCAAGACTCAGCTGCGTCGACTCCGGAGCGCCTCTATCGTGAAACGGGTTTCATCTCTTACCTCGCGTTCGTAGTTCTGCTGACCGGCACAGTGTTCGTCGTGGATTTGCCTTGGCTCGATTGGTTCTTGAACAACGCCTTTAGCGGCGGTGGGTAAAGCGGAAGAACACCAGACGAGACTCGCGCGAATGGCATGGTGAGTTTAGCGCCAGCTCGGGAACCAAATGCGCGAGTCGAACGCCTCCCGGCTGATCGGAACTGCAGCGTGGATCGGGTAGAAATAGACGAAGTACGCGACAAGAGCCACCAGGTACACGAGCACGATCCAACGCCAAGCGCCGCCACGACGATAGAGTGTGACCGCTCCGGCCGAGACGGCGATCGCGCCAAAGGGCGCGGCCGGAAGGAAGTAGTACGTGAACGCGTTGCGCGGAGAAAGCGCCCAGGGCAACCACTGTCCGAAGAAACCAATGAGGAGGACCATCAGTGCAGGCTTCGACTCGCGCCACAAGCGTACGCAAAGCGCAACCACCGCAGGAAGAAAGGCCCAATACAGAAGCGCGTTTCCGTTTCCATAGATATGCGCCACCGTGTCGCCGACGTAGGACACAGAGTACCAAACCGGACGCATAGCTAGAGGCCACTGCCACCAATGTGATTGATACGTGTGGAGCTCTTTGAGTTGCAGGTGGTAAGCGAAGGTCTGCCGGTGCAGCTCCAAGAGCTGACCCCAGTCATGGCCCATCGAAAAGAAAGGAATGTAGGCGGCCAGGTAAACCAGCGCGGGTACGAGCAAGAGCGACACTGGAACCCAGATGAGGAGGGAGCGCCACGCGAAGCGGGTTCCGGCGTTAGGAAACTGGCGGGTGCTGCGCGCGCTCGCCCAGGAGTGGTGGAGCACGACGATGCCGGTAAAGACCGCCAAGAATGCGGCATTCCATTTGGTGGCAAGAGCGAGCCCGAGAAAGAGTCCCGTGCGTATCAGCGCCGGGGCCGCCTGATCGGCCCGGCTCGTGAGGAAGCTGTGCAGGGACAGCAGTGTCGCGAGCGAGAAGACCGTGCCAAATATGTCCAGCATCGCGATCCGCGACTGGACGAACCAGAGCGTGTCGACCAAGACGAGGCTTGCGGCCAGCACCGCCATCGTCCGATCCCGCGTGATCGCCAGCCCAAGCAAATAAACCAGCAGAACCCCGGCAGCACCGAAGACCGCGCTCGAGAACCGCCAGCCGAACGGCGAATCACCCCAAAGTAGTATCCCTCCGGTGATCATCAGGACACCGGCCGGGGGGTGATTCCACATGTACGCGACACCGGGCCGGGGCGCCTTGGTGTCCCAAACGTATGCATCCGCATTGCCGGCTGCGTACTGGCCCGCGGTGTACGCATGGTAGACCTCGTCGAACATGTATCTCGGGGGGACGTCGAGACGAGGGGCGAACAACAGCATGGCCGCAAGGACGAGCAAACCCGGTGCTAGGTCGTGCCTCAGCGCTTCCACCGGACCGTGCCCGCGCGTCGGTGACGAGTTGGGGTCTCGGTTGGTCGGCTCTGCTGAGGGTGAGCTAGAACTTGTTCTCACGACGGGCAAGGAATTGTTGGTTGTGAGTTGGATTACAATTCGAGCGCTTTCCCGGAATCGTGGCCAAATTGTTAATAGATCGTCTTGTCTGTCCGCGCGCTTTTCGTGTATCCTCGCCCACTCCGGATCCAAACAAGCGGAAAGAGAGAACGGTATGAAGCTATCAAGATTTCGAGTCAATCTGATGTTCTTTGCACTGGCGCTGGGTAGCCTCATTGGACTTCATGCGTGTGGCGAAGGCACCGACACCGAAACCGCGGGCGTGACCGCCAACATCAGGGGCGGAGGAGGGTCAGGCTGCGAAGGCGACGAGAAAATAGAGGGCTCGGGCCCCCGCACACACGAGAACGACTCGATCCTGGAGGTTTGCCTCAAGGCAGGCCAAAACATCTTGACTTTCTCGTGTGGAGAGAGCGAACCCATGGGAGGTTGGGGTGACACGACGCCGGGTTGCTACATCGTCACCTGGGATGGATCTGAAGGTTGCTGCCAAGAAGTCACGATCAGTCGAGATCCCGAACTTGTCGGCCGTGATTGCAAAGAAATCTCGCATACGGCGGCAAGCTGGGATGAGCCCTGCGCGACGCCAACCCCAACTCCGACGCCAACCCCAACTCCGACGCCAACCCCAACTCCGACGCCAACCCCAACTCCGACGCCAACCCCAACGCCAACGCCAACTCCGACGCCAACCCCAACTCCGACGCCAACCCCAACTCCGACGCCAACTCCCACCCCAGTACCCCACTAAGAGAAGGGGCGCCCCGGCGCGGAAGCATCCCGAACCTCAGTTGAGGATCTCAAAGGCGGCGAACCTTTCGGCGAACTCCTCTTCGGAGAGTACTGTCTGGAACACGACGACGTACTCGCCGATGCGGATGCAGCGGACGTCTCCTGCGCATCGCTCGTCGGGCACGACATCGCCGTTGGCCGACCGCTCGGCTGGCATTACGAGGCCGCCCCACACCTCGATCATGTCGACCTTCTTCTGCTCCAGGTACCAGCGGGGGGCCCATTTGCGGTGGGCCACGACGTCGAAGGTCTCCTCCTGGCGGGCGACCACGACGTCGTTGAGCCCCCATAGATCGATCGTGTAAAGCCCCGAATAGTACGGAGTGGCACCGGCAAATCCGGTGGCGTAACGCATATCGGTCGGCAACAGCCCCTGGTCGATTAGCGCCCGCAGCCGGTGTCCCTGTTCGATCCGTAGTCGCCCCATGTAGCCGGTGTCCTCAATGATCTCGATGTTCAGTTCTTGGATCGACTTGCGTCCGTTCTCCGACAGGGTGAGGCGAACCGGGAACAGCGCCAGGCCGACCAGGATTGCGGCAGCGAGGAAGGGGATGATGCGCCCGAGCCGGCGCAAGTAATCCGACATCGCCACTTCGCGAACGGCGCAGGCGAACAGCCAGTAGATCAATGGCAGAAGAACAACCATAAAGCGAAATTCGAACCGGTCGCCGCCAATAGCCGCGACGTACAGAGCTTGGGCAGTGATGATCGCCGCGAGCAGCCAGTGCTCCAGCCGCCGCCTGGTGAACAGCAAGATCAGGATCGGCACGGCCAGCATGACGATCCGGTACTCGCTAACGAACACACCAAGGTACGCGAGGCCCTGCTCGAACCAAAGTCCGGCGACCTTTGCGTAGAACGTGTTGGGAAGCCAGTAGCCAAAGTAAACGCGTCGCCACAGGAAGAAGGTGCCGACGATGATCGCGTATGGGAGCAACCAAGTGAAGAACGACCGCGGCGATCTCCTCTTGTGCACAAGATCAATAACGAAGAGGCCGGCGACGACAGAGAAAAACATCAGCCCTTCGGGACGAGTGAGCGACGCGGCGATCAGCAGGGCGGAAGAGCCCAGCGGCCATGGGGCGGCTCGCTCGCGCTCGACGAGGAACAGCAGCACACCGGACAGCACGAACAAGGAATACAACTGGGTTTCCAGTCCGCCCGTGCACCAGCCCACGAACGTTCGGTTCAACACGAGAAACAACGGGGCGACGAAGGAGAACACCGTGATGCGCGAGAACTCGGACCGCGAATAGGCGATCAGCACCACTAGGATCAGGAAGCCGCTACAGATGCCGAGCGAATTGGCAAAGAAAGATGGCTCAAGCCCCAGCCGCATCCCAGCTGCCACAACCACAACCCAAAGGAAATTGGTGTAGCCCTCGACTCGCTCGCCAGGATTCCAGGCCAGCCCGAGTCCGTCCGCGAGATTCCTCGAGTAGCGAAAGCTAATGAAAGCATCGTCGCCGACAAAGTACAGGTCTGACACGTTGTAGAAGAAGAGAGAGAGAATCGCGAATCCCAAGACTATGTTGGCCAGCGCCAGGATTCGGGCGTAGGCCCCCGTCATGTGAACTGATTCGGGTCGAACTATGTTGCCGCCAGACACCTTGTCTCCTGTGCCTCTTCAGAACCCCGTCGACCGCACAATCGTTGATGTTTCCGCGCTCGGGGTCAAGCTAGCCATGCTACGTCCACAGACATTCGCAAGACCCATGTTCGCAACTGCGACACTCCGGTAATCAAAGACGAAATCCCCCTCTCCTGCGGCGCGAGCTAGCTGAGGAAAGCCGAGT